>NZ_JBMLSD010000277.1:0-7389 GCF_049240685.1 Flectobacillus sp. | reverse complement strand
ATTGTTTGTTATTATCAGCCATTTACTATCAGGGGAAAAATTAGCCTTATGAATAGTTGCCTCTTCTTTTAAAAAATTAGCTTGTATTTCTTTTTCCACTGACCAGACTTTGGCTGTATTATTAATGTCTGTTGTTACCAGCCATTTACTATCCGATGACACTTGTGTGCGTTCCACAGGATGTTCTTGTTTAAACACAGATTTTATTTGCTCATTTATAGTTTTCAAATTCCATAATTCATAACTGAAGTCACCTTCAATTACTACTCCTATCCATCTAAAGTCTGGAGAAATCCCATAAAAACTATAACTATAGGGATTAGATACATTAAATCTGGATAAATCAAATAGTGTTTCATTCTTGTTTTTTAAATTGATTTCATAAAGTTGAACACCATTATTAAGTTTTAAGAGTAACGTTCCATAGTCGCTAAATCTATATTTATATATCGATAGCCCCTCTAATCTTTGTTTTTCCCCTTTAATATCCCACACTTTTATCGTTTCTTTTCCATCAGTTGTAACCAAATAATTGAAATTACTATCAGCTTCAGCATACGTTATTCCAATTTCATTTTGTAAAAAATCAAAAGCTTTTTTATTTTTTAGATTCCATACTTTATTCTGATTGTTTGCATGAAAGTTTATAAGTATGGAACCATCAACCGAAAATTTGGTATTAACAATATCAATTTCGTTCTTTAAGAAATCATCGAATTGCATATTGCTTAAATCCCATACTCGACAGTGACCATTTTCATATTTTGCTATCAACCATTTGTTCTCAGATGAAAGTGCTACTATGGGTATGGAGTCGCCTATCGAAATAAAAGTTGCTTCTTCTTGTGTATTAATATTCCAAAGTTTATATACATCATCATTATTTTTCGTTATTAACCATTTACAATCATCAGTGATTGATATAAAATTATAGGTATTATTTGAAAGGAATTTCGGTATGATTTCTCCATTTAAATTATACAGTTTGTATTCATTATCATTAGAACTTGTTATTATCCATTTACAATCGGATGAAAAATTTATATTGATAATATCGGATGGTAATAAGTAACCCTTATTTGAATTTAAATCCCAAAGTATAGACATATCCATAATATCTGTTGTAGTAAGCCATTTACCATCGGACGAAAATTTAAGAGTCTTTATCTGTTCCCCTTTGTATGTGAAAATTTGAGATTTACCTTTTTGGAGGTTCCATAATTTATACTTTAATTCATTAGATTGGTTACCACTTTTGGTTAACAGCCATTTACAGTCGTCTGAAAAAAAATAAGATGAAATATAATACTCTTTTTCCAAAGGATTGAACCCATTTAGACCTGGGACATTTAATATTCTGTAATAAGGCGACTCAGAGTAATGGACTATCATCCATCTTCCATCCTTTGAAAAAGATGGTGCAGTAATTATACCTATATCTTTAATATTTGCCTTTGGTAAATAAGTTTTTGATTTTATTAAGGTAAATTTATCAACAAAACCATTATTAAAAATAGAAGCGGTAGTCTCTTTAATACTTTGAATCGTATTTTCACTTTTGGCTGTAGACATTGCCTTTTTTACAAATTGTAACCCTTGGATAGAGTTATATTTTTTTGCCTCAGATGCCCAAAATAAAGCAGTTGCGTTGATCATAGCTATTTGGGCTTTTTGTTCACTTGCAACAGCTTTGTTTTTTGCTTCTTCTGCTGCAACTCTAAGCTTTTCAATCTTCTCAAATAAGTGTATAATTCGTTCTTTTACCTCTGTCTCTTTAGCTGGGCTACAATCTCTTGCTGCTATTTGGGCAGAGTAAAGTTTACGAATCGCATTTCCATAATTAGGGGTCTTCTCATTTTCGATTTTTGTAGCTTCTGTCATCAGTTTTTGAGCTGTGCTACAAGAGGATTTGTTTTGGGCAAAACAGCTCAAATGAATGTACAAAATGCTAATAAATAAAAAGATGTATTTCATGTTATTTGCTAGTTAAAAGCCATTTTAACTTATTTTTTAAAACGGAGTTAGTGTCTAAAGTGTATGCTTCTCTTATTTTACCTTTCGCTAATACAGTGTCCTTACTTTCAAGAAAAGTTTGGGCATCAATTAGTAATTGTATAGCACGGGCTTTGTTGTATTTGTCTAGGTTGGCTTGGGCATTCAATCTTGCCTTTTCAGCTTTATAATACTGGTTGTAAGCAAAAATAAAAAGTCCTAACATAAAAAGCCCTAGTACAATTACTCCAGTTAAAAGGCTTCTGAGTCGTTTATTCTTTTTCTCTAACTCCTCTTTTTCTTTAGCATTCTCCTTTCGGCTATTTTCAATAAATAAAAACACAGCTGTCTTCTCTTCACTGTGTGAGAGTGTATCATCAATGGCATTCTTGAAACGGTCGTACAGGGCAACACTTTGTTCACTCAAAAATCCGCCGTTTTCTTTTTTGTAGAAAAAATAACTGGTTTGTAAGTTTTGTACTAAACTTTTGATGAGTCGTTGTTCTGCATCTCGTTTGTTATTAATGATTACCGCAAGTGTATCGTGGGCTAATTCGTAATAAATTTCATTTTTACGGATAATACGAACACTTTCTAATTGTTGTACTAACGTTTTTTCAAATGCAGTTAACTTATCTTCAGCTATCGGGCGTTTAGTGCCGTCTTCGGTTACAAATCTATCTAGCAAAAGTCTAAGTTGCTTTTGCTTTTCATCATTCTTGTCAGCAATAGACGCTAACTGATTGTCTAAGAATCTTTCTAAAACAGCTTCAATTTTCCCTACTTTGCTTACTGTTGCGTCTGAAATAGTTACTTGCTGGTTATCATATTCTGCTTCTTGCCAAAGACGATCGAGATATACCTGTAAAAAGGCAAGTTGGCTACTGATTTTACCATCTAAAAGGTTTTGGGTGATGGTATCAATAAGATTGTCTTGGCTTACTTTTACATCAAAACTATCGAGGGTATGCGTCGTTACCTGTTTGAGCTTAGCAACTGTCATGGGCTCTATCCTTAATCGAAAATCAAATAGATTAGGGACAAATTTCTCATATTCATACAATTCACCTAAAAACTCTTCCCGAATTATGATGATGATTTTACAAGGAAGGTTTTGTTTTTGTAACTCTTGAATAGTTTTAAAAAAGCTTTCTCGTTCTTCCTTATTATTACTGGCAATAGTAAATAGTTCTTCAAACTGGTCGAATATCAAATAAACAGGACGAGAAAAGGTAATAAATACCTGATACACCAATTCTGGGAGTTTATAGGCATCTAAAATAGCGGCATCTTCAATATCAATTAAGGTATCTTTGAGAGCCTTCAAAAGACTTTCGTTGATGTTATTTCCTCGTCTGATATAAAAGGGATGCCAGTCTGCACCGTCATAAAACTTAGCCAAGCCACATTGAGCCAGACTCGTTTTACCAGTACCAGACATTCCATAAAGCAGATTTAAGGTCGTATTTCTCAATTGTTGGAACAATTTCTTTTCCTCAATCTCCCTTCCAACGAAAATGTCGGTATCGTTGGCTGTATAAGCATCCAAGAATTTAAAAGGACTTTTTGCTTCCATTAGGCTAGTAGATTTAAGAAATGTTCCCACTCGTTTTTGATTTCACTGAAAGCAATATTTTCAAATTCAACATCTTGTTCAAAGCTATTATTTTCTTGATAAACAAGACTTTTTCCTTCATTCTCTTTATTACTATAGATGAGGTAGCGGAACGAAAACTCTTGACTATGAGGTTTATGACCCATCAATGCCATGATGTTAGATATATTCGCTTTAGGTGAAAATAAGACCTCATCAATAAGAAAAGGACTGAGATTGATATACTGACATCCGTTGTCTAATTCAGCTTCTTTATGTAAAATAATAGAGGCATTATCAAGGTAATAGTCTGTAAATACCTCACTATCACGAGCTGGTTCTACTCCCATTCCCCATCTTTGGAAAAACACTTCATGTCTGTACTGTGCTGTTTCATATCTTTTACGATTAAGTTGAATATTATCAATCGAGGTAAGATGATAGTTTGTTAAAAACATACATTTTTGAAAAATTCCTACGATTCTTAATTCTGCTAATTCGACTAAGCTTTCTGCTTGTGTATTGCTCATAATAGGAATTGTAGTAGCAAGCTTTTCAAAGAAGCCTAGCAATTCTTCCAGACGTGTATCTTCTTTTGTAATTAAGCTCGCTAATTCACTTACAAATAAAGGCTTTGGACTCAGGCGAATCTCGTGTAAAAGACTTATCAACACCTCCGTTCGTCCAAGTGTTTGATTAGTAATCGAAGTCAATACTGTTTTTTTACTATCGGGGTTTAACGCATCAGGGGTACTTTGAAGTAATGCGTATAGTTCGGCTTGAGAAAAAGCTACTAAAATATCTAAAAAGGTCAGCGCTGTTCTTGTAAGCTCTCCCAGACGATTACGATCTATTTTATTGTAGAAGATTGTACCTTGAGCCTTGTCATTAGTGCTTTGAGATGATTCCAAGCGTTGTAGCCTTTTACTGATTGGTAAAGGAAAACTTTGATAAATCAACGGCTTATAGGGGTGAATAGATAAAATATTACCCTTATCGTTAGTATAGCGTTTTTTTATATCAGAGTTGGTACTACTTAATTCTCTGATCAAGCTTTTGAAAAGTCGGATATTAGGTTCGTACTTATTCTGAGAACCTATTTGAATACTTTCCAATACACGGATGGGGTCATCATTGATGGTGTACAGTCCCCAAGTTCCTAAATCCTGAGGCTGCTCGTCCAAAAAACGATTGATAGGAACAATTGGTTGTTTTGTCTTTGTATTGATTAAGGCAATCGCCAAAGAAAAAGCATCAGCAATTGAATGCCCATAAGTAAGTAACTGTTGAAAGAAGTGGACGTTAAACTCTGAGGCAATCGCATCGCCAACACTTGCCGAAGTTGCTACTATGGCAGGAGTCGTCATATTAGTTTTCTTGAATGATTCTTGTATCAAGAAAACTTGTTTCTCCGTAGAGCAACCATTTAGTACAACACATTGCAAGTTTCTACACTCAGCCAAAAGATTTGCTAAGCCGTGTGCATAGGTAGCTTCTTCTTCTGTGACAAGGCGGTCTCCATCGGCATGACCACTATAACTGAACAGATAGAGTCGTTCTCGGTTCGTTTCTATTTTCAGTAAATCAACGATTTCTTCCCTAGTCGTTGGATATACAACTTCAATATCATGAAGGTAGTCAATTACTTTTTTTATCCCTAACTCTTCCTTCTTTAAACTAGAAAGAGGATTTAGGGGATTGTTTGCAAAGGATATTATAAAAAGTGGTAAGTCTGCCATAAGCTAAGTTAGTTAACAAGGGTAACACTAGCGTTGAAAAGGATTATACTTCAAGCCATTGATATAGTATTTCTTTACTTTGAGGTTCATCAAAATAAAAAATGTGTGGACAACCCACCTCTTGGAAGGTTACTTGAGGCTGTCTGTTAGAATTAACTTTCATAATATCTTTGGTGTACACTGCAATGTCATGCTGTTTTCCTTCATGAAATAGATTTCCTACACCCAGCACTAAATTCATACTTAGTTTTTCAAACCAAGTGTCTTCTTCTTCTCTATTTGGCTGATACAGGTCAATGTTACCTGCTAAAATATAATAGGGTACGTGAGGGTCATTTTGAATATACAGCGAATTGATAAAATCAGAATTGCGTTTCATTTGCTCTAAAGTGACAGTTAGCATACTACTCTTTTTTAATGCCACAATCAATCCTCCAGCCCATGCTAAATAAGGAGCTACCAAAGCAGAACTCAATCCAAGGGTAAGGACATAATTAGCGAGATAAATATAAGCAGAAGCACTATCTAATTCAGTACCTCCATTGGGAGTACCAGCCATAATCAGCTTTTTCACAAGACTGGCTTTTCCGAGCTTTTCTATCAACACTCTCGATACTAATCCACCCATAGAATGAGCAACAATCGTTAGTTTTTTATCAGTATTTCCATCAATACCATGTTCACTAAGTATAATGGCAAGGTTTTCTGCTATTTTCTCAATGGGTGTATTCAGGCATTCATAATCAAATGTCAGAACTAAATCATATTTTGCTTTACTATCTTCAGTTGGCTTAACCAGCCTTTGAGCAAAAGGAATCATTCCTTCGGTATCGCCAATAATGCCGTGGATCAATAGTACAATATTCTTTGCTTTTGTAATTTTTTGAGATAAATTAAGATTTTTCCTTACTGGTTTAGCCTGCTCATAATCAACCCAGTTCAAAGCGAAATAATTGTCAGGTATAGTTTTAAAAATTAGTTTCATCAAACAAAACTTGAAAGCGGCCGCATTTTGTCTTTTTTTATTATCTCCATATGATTCAGGAAATTGCTCAATGTAAATTTCACTTCCTTTATTTGGTAAGGTCTTACTTGTCCCTATTACAATAACGTCCTCTCCATTTACCATCACTGGAATTACTATTTCGTTAGAATCTATCGCTTGATTTTGAATTTTTAGAATCAATGGGTTATCTATACTAACGGTACCTTTAATACTTTCTAGCTCGATTAGTGGGAATAATTCTATATGTTTCCCTGCTAAGGTATTATCTAATAATTTTATACTGTGTATACTTTGAAAATCCGACCCAAATAGGTAGTTATAAATTAACTTAATACCATATGTACCATGCGCGGTTAATGGTATTAAGTTAACATCGGCACTAACAGAGCTATGAGCCTCAAACTTTATCATCTTATTCCTAATGAATCTTTGAGTATTTCCTATTGAATAAGACGGTTTCCTTAATTTTATACCTAAATCAAACATTTGCCAAATTGAATTTGAAAATTCAATCTTATTTTCAAACAAATAAAGTCCACTATCTGAAGCTATTAATCTATCTATTTGCAAATCCCTAATTAAATCACCTCTTTCTTCATTATGAAACAAATGACCTAGGTATAATATTTTTAGAATTCCACTATACCGATGTCGTTCAACATTAAGTTTATCCTTAATAATTATAGCTATTGAATCATGTATTAATTCGTAATAAATTTCATTTTTACGGATAATACGAACGCTTTCTAATTGTTGTACTAACATTTTTTCAAATGCAGTTAAGTTATCTTCTGCTATAGGGCGTTTAGTGCCGTCTTCGGTTACAAATCTATCTAGCAAAAGCCTAAGTTGCTTTTGCTTATACTCATTCTTGTCAGCAATAGACGCTAACTGATTGTCTAAGAATTTTTCTAAGACAGCCTCAATTTTCCCTACTTTGCTTACTGTTGCGTCTGAAATGGTGACTTGCTGATTATCATATTCTGCTTCTTGCCAAAGTCGGTCGAGATATACCTGTAAAAAGGCAAGTTGGCTACTGATTTTACCATCTAAAAGGT
>NZ_JBMLSD010000276.1:0-5325 GCF_049240685.1 Flectobacillus sp. | reverse complement strand
CGATAGATATGTTTTGCCGAATGCCCAAAGCTGAAAGCCGATACCTGAAAGCTTAAAGCATAATCTTAAACTTTATTTTAGGGGCAAGGCAACAGGCACGAGGCAAAGAGTGTAAAATAGTTTTTTAGTAACGATAGATATGTTTTGCCGAATGCCCAAAGCTGAAAGCCGATACCTGAAAGCTTAAAGCACAATCTTAAACTTTATTTTAGTGAACGGGCAACAGGCACAAGGCACAGAGTGTTTAATCGTTTTTTAGTAATGATAGATATGTTTTTGCCGAATGCCTAAATACATAACTAAAATGCAAAAAGCACCCTTGTGAGGTGCTTTTTTTACTGATAATGCTTCAAAATTTAGCCTTTAGTTAGGTAATTTTTCTTTGAAATACCCATACGTCCAAGTACCTGCAATAGCGCTCAACAGTGTCACAAGTACAGCTACAAAACCACTACCAATTTGAGCGAATAATGGTCCGGGACATGCGCCTGTAATAGCCCAGCCCAATCCAAAAAGTAAACCACCATAGATTTGTCCTTGTTGGAATTTTTTGGGATGAAACTCTACCGTTTCCCCTGAGAGCGTTTTGATATTGAATTTTTTGATGAGAAATACCGAAATCATACCTACCACTACAGCGCTACCAATAACGCCATACATGTGGAAGCTTTGCAAACGGAACATTTCTTGAATTCTGAACCAAGAAATAATTTCTGCTTTTACGAAAACGATTCCAAACATAATACCTACGATGAGGTATTTAAGATTGGCAAAACCACTTTCTGAAGTTTTCATATCGTTTGGCGCTTCGCAAACGAATTCTTCTTTTTCTACTATTGGAGTTTCAAATGTCGATTTCATGATAATATTTTTATGAAAAATATGTGCGAGAAAAGTGTGAGTTGTGTGCTCTATTGAACACTTTGTGCCTTTGCCCCTTGTGCCTGTTCCCTTTTTAAAATAACTTAAATATCAATGGCAACAACAAATGCGTTGAAGCAAAACCCCCAACCATAAAGCAACAGGTTGCAATTACCGACGGAACTTGTAAGTTGGAGATACCCATAATGGCATGTCCTGAAGTACAGCCTCCCGCCCAACGGGTTCCGAAGCCAACCATAAAACCGCCGATGACAAAGAATATCAATCCTTTTAGGCTAAAAATATTTTCAGGGGCAAAAATATCTGAAGGCATCAAGCCATTAAAATCTTTAATCCCTAATGTGCTTAAATCTTTGATAGTTTGAGGATTAATCACAATAGCATTAGGGTTCGCTAAGAAATTAGTAGCAATAAATCCACCGATTAAAACGCCAAGGACAAAAATTAAATTCCAGATTTCTTTACGCCAATTGTATTTGAAAAATGGTATATCTGCTGGCATACAGGCCGCACAGATATGTCGTAATGAGGAGGATATACCAAATGATTTATTTCCGATTAATAACAAAGTAGGGACTGTAAGTCCAATCAAAGGACCTGCTACATACCAAGGCCACGGTTGTTTAATGAATTCAAGTAGTTCCATGATTATGTTTAAATTGTTTTTTATTATGTCTATAGATTAAGTATTTTATTTTCTAATTTCTCAAATAAGTATAGGATTTCTATAACGCTGAGTATTTTACTAATAAAAAATGCTTGAAAATTAAAAGATGTTTATACGAGGAGGTAAATTTTGTATGTATCATTCAAACAAATAGTTAGCGATAATTAGTTTCAATCAGGAAAGCAGATTTGTTAGAACACTTTCTTTGATTTATGATACAAAGGTATTTACTACGCAGAGCATTGTATGTAACTTTTATCACATTGCCAATAAATGAGTAAAATGCAGGAGATGTAAGCGTATGCAGAGAGACTATATAATAGGGTAGTTCGAGACTCAGTCTTGGTGTCATTTTTTAGGTTTTGAAACTGTTTTTACAAAATTCAGATAAAAAGCCTAATCACCCGAAGATCACTTTCGGGATTTGTCCAATAATCAAAACACCTTTATATTTTTAGCATACAGCCTAAAACCTATTGTAGGTAATTTGCTGGGTTATTTACAAAAAAAATAGGTTAACAAATGACATCTGTTAACCTAGGAGCATAAAATATTAGACTGTTACTAAGCTTGGTTCAGCCTGTTCTTGATTCATAAACGAAAGGTCTAACTTGATATTTGGTAACAATTCTTCTTCTAAAAGATTCGCCCATTCGTTGAGATAAAGAACGACATCGTCACGATAATTGTGGCGCATTTTGTCACGGCGTTCTAGTGGGATTCTAGCTAAAACTTTTTTATCACTCAAACGTTCTAAATTCTGTAAGTCGGAAGTAGTTAGACCATGATTGAGCATATCCGAAATAAGTAAATCCATCGGAAGCCCACTCGTTGGGCAAAACTCTTCTACTTGTTCGCGCCAATCGCCACGACCTTGCATGGCAAATTCATGAATTTGTGCTTTGGTGAGCTGGGTTAATTCTTGCGCCAAGTTGCCACAGTTACAACTTCCCATGTGCCCCCATTGGTATGGATTTCCGATAGCCAATTTTTGGGCAGTACGACGCAAGGCTTGGATGAGTTCTGGATTTGCATGTGCCATAAAATACAATAGGATATAATGAAACAATCTCTTGAATGAAGGCTAAACTCGCTGTTTGTATATTTTGTTTAAGTAAATTTTTTCTTAAAAATGTTATATTTTACGCTTTAGCAACCTTGTTAATAAGGATAAGCATTTATGAAAATATGTGTATATTGGGAGTTATTGCTCGTAAAAATCTGTCCTAATATTTTTTTGCAAAGATTTAGGATAAAAAAGTATTAGTCCTTGCATTTAAGGGTTTAGCGAGTGATTATTTAGGATGATTTTATAAGTTATAATAAAGATAAGAAATATCCCCAAAGACTAAAAATAATCCCATTTTCTTACTACTAAAAAACAAACTTATGGAAAGACGTAATGCCTTAAAAAGTATGGCGATGCTCATTGGAGGAGCGGTAGCTTTACCCGAGTGGGCAAATGCTTGGTCGACCAACTCAATAACTGCAAAAAATTGGTTGCGTCCTAATTTGGCAAGCGTACTAAGCGAAGCTGTTGAGACCATTATTCCCAAGACAAACACACCAGGGGCAAAAGACCTCGGATTGGACACCTTTGTTCAAAAAATGGTAGCAGATTGTTACTCAAAGGAAGTACAGTCTGCTTTTGCCAAAGGTATTGGCCAGATAGACTCTGTTGCTCAGCAAAAATACAGCAAACCATTTGTTCAGCTTGATACGCCACAGCGCATCGAATTGTTGAAAGGCTTTGAAAGTGGAGCCGAAACCAAAGATTTTTATGGCTTGCTTAAAGGTTTAACAGTACGAGGATACCTCAATTCGGAGTATGTGATGACCAATATTACGCATTATGAAATGGTGCCAGGCAGATACCACGGATGTGTAAAAGTAAAATAAGTAATTAGGCTTTCGGCAAAAATGCTACTATGATTGAATAGAAAACACTTTTTAGATACAAAGCTGTATGCCGAATTCCGACAGCTCTTCCAAAAATCATTGATTCCATGAGTAATTTTAATATAGATAGCACAAAAAATAGAACATACGACGCCATTGTGATTGGCTCGGGTATTAGCGGTGGCTGGGCAGCCAAAGAACTTACAGGAAAAGGCTTACGTACCTTGGTGCTCGAACGTGGGCGTGATGTACGTCATGTGGTAGATTATCCGACCACGATGTTACAGCCTTGGGAATTTGAACACAGAGGGCAATTGCCTTATGAGGTCAAACAAGAAAATCCTATTGTAAGTAAATGTTATGCTTTTTACGAAGGTACAACCCAGTTTTTTGCTAAAGATAAAGAACATCCTTACGTACAAGAAAAGCCTTTTGATTGGATTAGAGGCTATCAAGTAGGTGGAAAATCTTTGTTATGGGCACGTCAAACGCAACGCTGGAGTAATTTTGACTTTGAAGGGCCTGCACGTGATGGCTTTGCTGTAGATTGGCCTATTCGTTATAATGACTTGGCGCCTTGGTATAGTTATGTCGAAAAATTTGCGGGTATTACAGGCAATAAAGATGGTTTAGATACACTTCCAGACGGGGAGTTTTTGCCCCCTCACGATTTGAACTGTGTCGAAAAGTATTTCAAAGAGCAAGTTTCCAAAAACTACAAAGACCGTCATATCATTATTGGTCGTGCGGCGCATATTACCAAAGCACAACCAATTCACCTACAACAAGGTCGTGCGCAGTGTCAGCATCGTACGATTTGTGAAAGAGGTTGTCCATTTGGAGGATATTTTAGTAGTAACGCCTCAACAATTCCTTGGGCAATGAAAACAGGTAAAATGACGCTTCGCCCTGATTCGGTAGTTCACTCGATTATTTATGATGAGAAAAAGGGAAAAGCAACAGGCGTAAGAGTCATAGATGCCAATACCAAAGAAATGATTGAGTTTTATGCAAAAATCATTTTTGTGAATGCAGCAGCCTTGAACACCAACTTGATTTTGTTGAATTCTACTTCCAATCGTTTCCAAAATGGTTTGGGTAACGACAGTGGCGTGTTGGGTAAATACGTGGCTTTCCACAACTATCGTGCACGTGTGTCAGGCGAATATGATGGATTATTGGATTCAACAACCGATGGTCGCCGTCCGAACAGTGGTTATATTCCTCGTTTCCGTAATGTGTATAAGCAAGAAACGGATTTCTTACGTGGATATGCCGCAGGTTTTGATGGCCGCCGTATCGAGTATAACAGTAGCGAAGGTATCGGAGAAGATTTGAAAGCAAATCTAGGAAAGGTAACTCGTGGAGGCTGGAGTGTAGGTTCGCACATGATGGGCGAGACTATCCCGAAAGAATCCAACTATGTAGCTCTCGACAAAACTCTGAAAGACCCTTATGGTATTCCGCAATTGCGTATTGCTGTAGGTTATGATGATAATGACGAAAAGATGGTCAAAGATTACTTGCAACAAATGACAGATATGTTTGAGAAAGCAGGTTTTAAAAATATCAAGACCTACGATTCAAAGCAGGCTGCTGGTTTGGATATTCACGAAATGGGTGGCGCTCGAATGGGCAAAGACCCAAAAACCTCAATACTCAACAAGTGGAATCAAATGCACGCTTGTAAAAACGTATTTGTAACCGATGGCGCATCGATGACATCCACCTCAACACAAAACCCATCATTGACTTATATGGCCATGACTGCTCGTGCAGCCGACTACGCCGTGAAGCAAATGAGAATGGGTAATTTATAAGCTTATCCAAAAACAAAAAAGCTCAATACACTGGTTGTATTGGGCTTTTTTGTTTTG
>NZ_JBMLSD010000275.1:6100-14127 GCF_049240685.1 Flectobacillus sp. | reverse complement strand
TGAAAGCTTAAAGCACAATCTTAAACTTTATTTTGCGTATTAACTTAAATGAATGGATGTTTGAGGATACGGAACATTTGTTTTTTATTTGTATCCAGAAAAGAAAATGCTAAAGTTTTCTTTTATAAACTAAATAAAACATATTGTAGGTTCCACTAGGTTTGTCTCATTGATTGGAAAATTATTGAAGTAGCGGTATCTACAAGCGAGGCTTTTAAGCTTGAATTACTTGAATTATGACTAATTTTCCCAGATATATCTCTAATCGAATTCAAAACGCAGAATCTCAGACTTTTTCTGCAACAGTTACCAAGATAGGTGTTGGTAGCATTGCATTGGGACTTATGGTCATGATAATAGCATTTGGTATCTTGTTTGGATTTAAAGATGCTATTCGACAAAAACTGTTTAGCATCACTCCACACTTAAGAGTAGCCAAATTTTCTGCGAATGAATCGTATGAGGAATATCCAATTACCAAACATACAGATTTGTATAGGCATTATAAAAATATTCCAGACATCAAACATTTACAGGTTTCGGCTCAAAAAGCGGGTATTCTAAAAACACCAGACGAAATGCTTGGAGTCGTTATGAAAGGGATTAGTCGAGATTTTGATACTACCAGTTTCCGCTCGGTTATGGTTGATGGTAACCCAATTCAATTTAATGATACCACTTACTCTAAAGACATTTTGATTAGTAGAATTATAGCTGATAAACTTAGATTGAGTGTTGGAGATAATGCCATTATTTATTTTTTGAATGCCCCCGATCGTCCACGAAAGTTGAATATAAAGGGTATCTACGAAACAGGTTTAGAGGAGTTTGACAAAACTTTGATTATTGGTGATTTGGGTTTGATTCAAAAAATCAATGGATGGGGTGCCGACTCTGTGGGCTCGTATGAGATTTATTTGAAAGATTTTGAGTCTATACAAAGTTCCTCAAAAGTGGTGCAAGACAAAATGCAACCCGATATGAAATTGGAAAAAGTTACGGATAAGTTTATGGGGCTGTTTGATTGGCTCGGTATGCTTGATCGAAATATGGTTATTTTTCTGACACTTATTTTGTTTGTGGCTTGTTTTAATATGATATCTATTTTGCTAGTCCTAATGATGGAGCGTACTCCGATGATTGGCTTGTTTAAAGCGCTTGGTAGTTCCAACTGGCAAATCAGAAAGATATTTATCTGGAGTGGCTTTTTGATGATATTTAAGGGTATGATTTGGGGTAATATTATTGGGATTGGGTTCTGCCTGATACAACAATATTTTAAGCTTATTCCGCTCGACCCTGCCAACTATTATATGAATACCGTACCAATAACAATGAATTGGGGTGTTATATTATTGCTCAATTTGGCTACTGTTACATTAGTATTATTAGTTTTATTGATTCCTACTTTTGTCATTACTAGAATTCATCCGATTAAAGCCATAATTTTTAAGAAGTAAAAAGGTTTCGATGTGACTTTTGGAAAAGTAATCGTCTGATAGAATAGAAGGTACATATTCCTTCATGCTATATTTGATCACTTTAATTATTATTCACATGAGAAAGTTTTCTTTAGTTGTTTTGGCTATTTTTATAGCCAACTGTTCTCTTATTGTCTCTAATTTACACGCACAAACCTCTCCGTGGAGTATTGGTGTTAAAACAGGCTTTGGCTCAATTATTGGCGATTCACAGGCTTTTACAGGTAGTTTGACGTATGGCGTATTCATCGAAAAACGACTTACTGACAAGTTTTCATTGGGGGCAAATTTTGATTTTGGTTCTATTTCCACGAATGCGTATACTGGATATAATTATTCGGGTACAACTAATTTCTTTCAAACATCCATCTTAGCAAAATACCAATTAGGAAAAGGTGAAGGTAAAAAGCCTACCTTCTCTCCATTTGTTGGTCTGGGCGTTATTGCTTACAATCCAAAGGTAAGTCTAAATGGAAGCGTGATTCGTTATGCAGATGGTACAGCAAGTAGTCCAGAAGGTGTAAGTGACCTAATTATTCCTGTTGGTTTTGAAGTGGGATTTAAGCTTTCTGAAAAAGCAAAGCTTTCTCTAGTTGCTCAAACTGGGTTCGCATTTACTGATCGTTTGAATGGCACAGTAGGTGTAAAGAATCCGTCGGCAAGTACGCCTGATGGTCATAGATTCGTAGGGAAAATTAGTGATATCTCTGGTGCTTCTAGCAATGACTACACCAGCTTCATAGGTTTAAAATTGGGATTTTCTATCGGAAACAATAACGATAAATAATTGATGTAGGATTACGTATAAGGGGATAGGGTGCTTACTTTATCCCCTTTTTGTGTGTGGCTTTATTTCAAAAATCAAGATGATTGCTTGGTTTGAAAGTGCTTCAAAATCTACCATTTCCAAGGAGCGCAGTACGAGTGCATCCTCCGCATGAAGTAGCCTATCCTGAACCTCGAACGCACCATCAACTACATACGCCAAAATATTTTGAGATGGATTGCTCAGTTGGAGTTCACCCTTTTGTCTTCCATCAAATTGACCAATCCATGAAGATGTATTGATGGGCAACAATGTATTCTTATTTTCTTGTATCGAAATATCATTAAATTCTTGGGGTAACAAAGTGGAATACTTTGCTATAAAAAAAGTAACTATTTCATCCTGATAAGGATTATGGATTTCTGTATATACCTCAGCATTTAAGGCGAATGAGTTGTTTTCTTCGATGATTTTAGGTCCAATTTGTATATTTTCTACCCGTAAATCTCCAATAAATGGAATTATCAGAATAGAATGTTTGGAGGAAACTGGAAGACTAAATACACTATTGGGCAACAATAATACTTTTTCTAAATACTCCATTGTGAAGTCTTGTGTCTCCTCTTTTTCCCAAATATGTGTTCTATACAGATGAGGAGTTTGGGTATGTTGCTGCATTTCGGACAAAATTATGCGTCCCTCTGTTTGTACAATCATGATAGTTGGAGTTTTGAGGAAGAAGTACTCTTCAATGAAATAATATTTAGCATGGGTTGGAGAGGGATTAAATCCGTTTCGAGCTCTCCTAAATCTTCTGTAGCACGACTAATGAGTAATTGATTATCGATAGTATCAATCCAGAGGAGAGGTTTGCTATAAAAATAGATAGCAATTTTATGTTGCTGCTTGTCTGTGATATGAGACTGAATAATTTCAAATTTAAAGTTTTCGAAGGGCAAACATAACTTGCCAAAGGCATTCACAATTTCAGGTAAGATACCATTGAGCTGTTGGATATACCCTACAGCGGCGGTACTCACTAAGAATTGAAGCTTTTCTGCCTGTGGATTTTGCTCGATAATTTCGCGATAAGTTTTTAGTACTCCTGCCTGATTATAATATTGAGCTTGCATGAAAAACTCTTGATGAGTATCATCAAAAACATATTTATCCCACAGTTTAGTGGAGTTCGCATCTATTATTTTACGATAACAAAACTGAATGATTCCTTTAGACATAGCTGTTTTTTGAAATTTGAATTGAAAAAAGCAAAAAGTATTGTTAGTGATTAGGTAATTAAGAAAGGAATCAGTTTTTGAAAAAAATCAAAAAGGTAAAGAAAAATTGCCAAAAACTGAGTAGCTAGAGCATGAGACAATTTGCCTCATGCCTCATAATTATGCTGAAACTACAATATTATGTGTCAATACATAGCCGTCTGTAGTGTTACCTGTTACTGTTGACATTTCATAAGTTACACCATCTCCAAAAACATTATCTTTTGCGTTGGTGGTATCAGCTTGTCCATGACTTTCATATACGCCTTGTGCATAAACAATCTTTGAGATATCCTCTGGGAAAGCGATTTGAGTAACTAACAAGGAAGTTCCTGAGCTATTGTAAACGTGTACGTGGATGTGCGGGGCTCTACTCGAATACCAGCCAGGATAAATACTAGTGAAGGTAACTAAACCTGTGCTATCTGTAACTTGGCGCCCTCTTAGGAAGTGCACACTTGTGTAGTTGGTAGTTTGCATACTAGTGCCGCCATATTCCGAATAGTTTCCGGCTGCGTCACAGTGCCAAATATCCACAATAGCATTGGCTAATCCTGCACAACTTGCATTTTTATTTTGGATATTAATTTTAATCGTAAGTTTGGTACCTGTACGATCTGAGGTAATATTGCTCTGTACTAAAGTAGATGGTGACTTTGTTGGGAAAGGCCCTTCTGTTTCGGCAGGAGTACTTGTACAGCTTGTATTCGTAGTACCACTCGTGGTTGTGGAGCCAGAGGTGGTCGTACTACTCGAAGAGGTAGGGTCTACATCTTCAGATTTACAGGCTACTACTTGAGCTGTTAAAATTCCTAGACCTGCTCTTTTCAAAAAATCGATTCTTTTCATAACACAGTTGTTTATCAGATTAAATATCTCTATTTGAGATATATTTTGTTTTTACGATTATGACATAGTCAACGATAAAACCGTTACGAAAAGGCATATTTTTGAGGTGTAGAGTAAAAATGTGTCGGTGAAGAGAATTAATTTAATCAGAAAGTTTAGTCTAAACCTTTGAGTTTGGTCAGTAAAACTTTTTCATAGGTAGGACCAAGAGGTATTTCAAAATTGGGTAAGTAAACCATTCTATTTCTTAGGGCTTTTATTTTGTTAAAAGCTACTATGTAAGATTTATGTACCCGAATAAATTGTTTTTCTGGTAATTTCAATTGAAGATTTTTGAGCGTCATTCGGGCTACAATTGGCTTCCCATTAGCACAATGAATTTTGACATAGTCATCCAGTGCCTCTATAAGTAATATATCATCAAAGGCAATTTGATGAAGGCTATAATCTGCTCGTATTTGTAGATACTCAGGTAAGTTTTTTTGTTCTGGAGTATTCAAAATCTTTTCATGGTATAATAAAGCCTTTTGACAAGCTTGTTCGAAACGCTCAGGAGTGATAGGTTTCAAAAGATAGTCGATAGCCTGTAAATTAAATCCCTCTAAGGCAAATTCACTAAAGGCCGTAGTAAAAATAAGCATAGAGGACTGGGGAATACTTTTAAAAAAATCAATTCCTGAAATAGTCGGCATATTGATATCCAAAAAAATCACGTCAACCGTATTTTCTTCCAAAAAACGATAAGCTTCAGAGGGTTTTGTAAAGGCCTGAATTAAGTCGATATAAGGGATTTTTTTGCATAAACTGCTCAAAACCTTCAAGGCTGGAGGCTCATCGTCAAGGGCAATGGCTTTTAAAGCGAACATCATATCTCTAGTTTTATGTACTCAATAAGTTTGTAAGCAAAATTAAGTTTTCTAGCAATAGGCTTTCTGCTATGGGCATTGGACAAAAATATAACTATTGTTCCTAAAAAAACCATATAACACCCTTTGCCGTGTTGCCTACTTTGCATAACCTCTTTATTTACCTAAATCTATTGTTAAGGATACCTCAAAAAGATGATTTTTGTTAATCTGTAGCGTGTGTTTATTGGGATAATTGAGTTCCAATCTATCTTGTGTATTTTGTAAACCAACGCCTGTACTTTCTCTTGGTAGAATATTAGGATGAATTTTGTTTACAACTAAAAGAGACAATATCTGTTCTCTGATAATCAGATGAATAGCAATTGGAGAATCTTCTTCGGGCGAAATACCATATTTAAAGGCATTTTCTACAATTGATATTAGTAATAAAGGAGCAATTTTTAAAGATTTATTATTTCCTTCCATCTTAAAATCAATTTGAGAGGTTTCTCCAAGACGTAATTGTTGGAGAGCTACGTAATTTTTAAGATAGGTAAACTCTTTTTCTAAATCAACCAAGTCTTCATGTGCATCCGAAATCACGTATCTCATCATATCTGAGAGTTGAAGGATAGCTTTCCCTGAGTGTGGAGCCTCCTCCTCGATACACATCGAATAAATACTATTAAGTGAGTTGAAGAGAAAATGTGGATGAATTTGAGCTTTAAGGTATTTCAATTCTGCATCTGTTTTGGCTTGTTTGAGTGCATCTTGAAACTGTCTGGTTCTAAATAGTGTCGTAAAAAGAATACCCAAAAGGTATAAAATGATAGATTTTCCAAAGTCAAAAATAACGCCTGGAGGATTCATAGGGACATGCGCACCCATAGGAGAACCAAACGGTGGTTGAGGCATTAAATGTGGCGGAGGTGGCAATAGATTATTTTGTGATTCGCCAAGGATAAAAGGCCAGTTAATTTGGTTTGAAATAACATAAATTACACCAAATAATAAAAATAATATTCCAAGAAATGAAAGATATTTCTCTGTCAAATAGAGGCGTGGTGTAAACCAATAATAGTTGGTGTAAAAACAACCAAACATAAGCGAATAGGAAAATAAATTGCTCAATTCGTGCGGATTACGTTTGAGCGTTTCCCATGTCAATAAATCCTCTGGGGTAAAGATATAAATCAGTCCAATAAAAGAAAGGATAGGAATACTTTGCAATAAGATGGTCGATAGTCGCTGTTTCATATTGCAAAGTATTCATAATTTTTGGGATGCTCAAGAGGCCTATTTCACAATCCAACGATTGAGGGTATTATGTGGGCTTTCTAATACAATTTTGTAGAAACTTGATTCGGGAATATCTTTAATAATCAAGTGCTCTTTTGCCAAATCTGTTGTTCCTATTAGTTGATATTGATCTTCGCCACCTTCCTCAAAATGATTAGTCGTACTCAACCAGATTTTCATTTTACCTTTCTTTTCCAATGCTTTCCATGATACTTCAAGTTGATTGTCAAAGATTTTTACTTCTGGCATAATGGCCGAAACGGGTTTATTAAGCGCTATTCCATCTATTTCAAAAGCTTGTTTTTGAGGGAATTTGATAGTTAAAAAATGAGCAATACTCGGCATAATGTCAACTACTGCAGGTTGGTAATCTCTAAAATAAGTGTTGAGATTTTGCGCGTTGGTAGTCATCCAAGTGGTACGTTCACGCTCGGATTGTCCACCGTGGTTTCGACCAGTTTGTGCATCACGCCCGTGGTCGGTTGTGATAAAAATCAACCACTTTTCTTTATGCTTTTTTTCTCTTTCTTGAATGGCCGACCAAACCTTTCCAACTTGTAGATCCACGTACTCGATGGCTTTCTGCATTTGCGGACTGTCACCATATTTGTGTCCCATGTCGTCCGAATATTCCATATAGAGCCATGTCAAATCGGGTGCATTTTCCAAGATTCCTTTTTGGGCGTCGTCGCTTACTTTTTCATCTATTTGGTGAATATACCAACGGTCTTTGTCGTGCTTATAAGTATTGGTATCTAACTCATAACCATCTGAATGAAAATCTACCTTCAGTTGCCTTGTTTGCGCCAACCCATCGCCTACAAGCTTGGTACGGTTGTCGAGCCAAGTAGAATATACCGCAATTTTTTTCTGTGGATATTGTTCTTTTAAAAATCTAAAAATGGTCCAATAATGATAGTTAGGAGCTTTTATGTCATTGTCCCAAACGTTGTGTTTATTAACCCACGTGCCTGTCAAAAGACTATTATAACCAACTGCTGAGATAGTTGGGGTTTGAGAATAAGTCCCTTTTTGCCCCCCTACATAGGCTCGTTTAAAGCCACCAACTTTAGCAACGGCCGATAGGTTAGGAGTAGAGGCTTTCTCTATTACATCCGCCGGAATTCCATCTACGATGATAAAAACCGCTTTTGGCGTTAGTTTTTGAGCAAAAGAAAAAAAAGAATTTAGAAGAAAAAAGAAGATAATTAAAAAGTGTTTTTTCATAAAGGTAGTATCGTTATGGTAAGAAAACTGGGGTTAAGATTCATTGAAACTACAAAATTGTATAACAAACAGACTACTTTTCAAAAGCTTTGGATTAAGCTTAGATTAATTTACCAAGAACCAGTCTTGTAAGGAGTTTTTTATCTAGTATAGAAAGCCTAAATTTGGCAATAGGTAATGCATGGATAAGTAATTGAGTAAAATTAGATTTAATTTGAGGGCTTTAGGCCGTAAGCCTTAGGCAGTAGGCAAAAGTTCCATAGTTTTAGGCGCAAGGCAA
>NZ_JBMLSD010000275.1:0-6000 GCF_049240685.1 Flectobacillus sp. | reverse complement strand
CCTAAGTACTGACTTTCCAATATTTTTTACCTTCTTTACCCATCAAAAATTAAAATTTTCAGAGCCTTATGTTTATACTCAATGCCCAAAATTCGATAGCTAATCAGTTTATTGCAGAAATGCGAGATATTACCGTTCAGAACGACTCCATGCGATTCCGTAAGAATATGGAGCGTTTGGGTGAAATTTTGGCCTATGAAATCTCAAAAACTTTGGCTTATCAACCTGCCACCGTACAAACACCCTTGGCAGAGGCTTCTACCGAGCTGTTGGTCGAACAACCCGTTTTGGTGGCAATTTTACGAGCAAGTTTACCTTTTTATCAAGGTTTTCTGAACCTTTTTGATCAATCTGAAAATGCCTTTATTGGTGCTTATCGTGGTAAACACCGTGCCGATGAAACCTTTGATATCCAGATGGATTATTTGGCTTGCCCGTCTTTGGAAGGCAAAACAGTTATGCTCATTGACCCAATGCTTGCAACAGGTAAGTCTTTAGTAAAATCGTATCAAGCCCTTTTACAGTACGGAAAACCTGCCAAATTGATTATTGCAGCGGCCATAGCAGCACCTGAGGGACTGGCGTACATTCAGGAGCAAATTCCCGAGGCATCCTTATTTGTTGGAGCCAAAGACGACCGCCTCAATGAGAAGTTTTATATTGTTCCAGGACTTGGCGACGCTGGTGATTTGGCCTATGGTGGAAAGTTATAAATTATAAGCTTTAGGTCTTAGGCTTATAGCCTAAGACCTAAAGCTTATAGCCTACTAAATCAAGTATTATTTTGAAAATCACTTTTTCAAGAATCTTCATTGGGAAATTCATAATTCTACAATAGTAATTTTTCTCCATTTTACTTTGATACCGCCACCAGAGTGAATTTGTAAAGCAATAGAACCTGAGCGAGAGCCAATTTTCTCATCATCAAGCGTAATCATTTCTACGCCGTTGAGCCATGTAGTTACTTTATTTCCTATTACTCTGATTTTCATGGTGTTCCATTTTCCCATTTTCAAAGCTTGGTCTTTTTCTTCGGCGGGTTTTATCAACCAACCTCTACCGTACGATTCATAAATCCCACCAGTCGAATGTCCGGGAGGAGCTACCTCAGCCTGCCAACCGCTAATTTTTGTACCTTCGATGCTCGAATGAAAAAATACACCGCTATTGCCATCAGCTTCTTGAAGAAATTGGAGTGTTAATTCAAAGTCTTTAAAGGTTTTCTCAGTAGCCAAATAACCATATTCTTTTTCGGGGCCACTTTCGCAGATGAGTAAACCTTTCTCAACGTACCACTTTTCGGTACCGTAAATTTTCCAACCACTAAGGTCTTTTTTGTTGAAGAGGGATTGTTTCTTTTGTGCCATACCAAAGCTGGCGCACGCTACCCAGAAGATGAGTAGAAGAGGTACTTTTTTCATAGTTATAATTGGGTATAAATTAGGTAAAAGTAGTAAGTCACAAAAGAATGAAACGCTAGAAAATATACTAACGCATTCACACAAAGGGGGGCTTACTTGAAGGGAAAATTAAAAGATAGAGTGTTCTCTAATATCCTTTTCTGTAGTAGTAAAAAACACAAGTAAGCCAAATTTTGGTATTTGGGGGTACTTTCTAACTTTTTTTGATAATAAGTTAGTGGGCAAAATAAAATTTAAGATTGAACTTTGGGCTTTCAGGTAACGGCTTTCGGCGGTAGGCTTTGGAAAAAAGCATGGCTGTGGTTATTAAAAAACATTCTAACACTCTTTGCCTAGTGCCTAAACTCATAACTTTAATCTTATAAAATATCTTCTTAGACACCGCAAAAAACAATTTAAACTGTTAAAAAATGAGTTCAAGATATAGTCTTAAACTACGGGATATTACTTTAGACTGTAAGCAGTAGGCCATAGGCAAAAGGTCTTTAAATTTCATAAAAAACTACTTTTGCCCCTTAGCTTACGGCTAAATGCCTATTGACAGAAAACTTAAACCTAATTTTTTAGCTTATGGCAAAAAGCTATCCATCGTTACTAAAAAACAATTTATCACACTTTGCCTTGTGCCTTTTGCCTTGCCCCTAAAACACAAACTTATCTTGTCAATCTATAAATCAAGATAGCCGTGCGTTTGATTAGCGCCGGAAGTTCCTTAATATGAAGGGTTTCGCCAGGAGCATGTGCCCCTTTGCCAGATGCTCCTAGTCCATCCAAACAAGCCACATACTGAGCTATATACGAAATATCACCTGCGCCTCTTGAGCCCGGGTCGCCAGCTTTTACTTCACCATATCCCAAATCTTTACTTACTTGATTGAGTTGTGCCAAAATTTGTTCATTGGCAGCCGTTGGTTCCATTGCTGGTATGCCATCTGAGAAACTAATCTCTGCTTTAGTTTCAGGAAGATTTTGGGCTACGATGGCCCTCATGACTTCACGAGCCTTATTTTTTTGGGTTTCTGTCAAAAAGCGTAAATCGCCATTTACAATGGTTTCGGGCGAAATAATATTGGTTTTTCCTACAGCCGAGCCATTGGCTTTTGCTTCGTTGTAATTGATTTCGGCACCTCCCAATATCATACCTGGGTTGAAGGTAAGGTATTTTTCGGAGCTTAGTTTTTCTCTAAATTCATTCAAAATACGGGCTGCTTCGTAAATGGCACCGTAGCCCATTTCTTGGCTGAATACTCTAGACGAGTGGCCAGTTTTTCCGTATGTTTTCAACGACCAACCGCTTGCGCCACGTCGAGCCGTTGCGACGGTATGTAAGCCTACGGCCGTTTCGAATGCCAATGCTATCTCATGTGTTTTGGCGCGGTCTATAAAATCTTTACGACTCACAGAGGTTGGTTTGCCTGCACTTTCTTCATCGCCTGTAAAATATGCTGTGATGGTAGCATTGTCGAGTAGCTTTTGTGCTTGCAATGCCTGAAGTGCTGCTATGACCACCACGTCGCCTCCTTTCATATCATTCACCCCTTGTCCTGTTACGGTTGAGTCGTTGAGATAGGTATAAGGTGCAAAAGTCATTTCTTTTTCAAATACCGTATCCAAATGACCAATCAAGAAAAGCTTTTTGCCCACTTTTCCTTTTTTTTCGGCTACCAAATGTCCTGCTCGTTTTAGCGAATCTGGCAAATTGACCCAGGTAGTTGAAAATCCGATTTTTTCGAACTCTTTTTTAAACAAATCACCTACTTGTTTTACTCCAGCAGTATTAAGCGTTCCACTGTTGATATTTACAGCATCTTTCAAAAGTTGCTCTGTTTGAGCAAAATGAGCATCGATATATTGAGCAATTTTTTGCTCAGTAGGATTTAATTTTTGAGCTCGTGCGCCAATGCTCAAGCCGAAGGCAAGGAGAGAGGGAAGTATGATTTTTTTCATCTAATTTAGAAAAGCGTTTGTTGGGCCAAAATCTGGATATCTAATATAGCTCATATTAGGATTTGAGACAACAAATAGGTTTTTGAACATTTACTTTACTGTATATTTTATTAGAAATTAATTATAAAATGTGTTAAATTAATTCTCAGTAAGTACTTTCGTCCTCTTTTTACGTTTTTTGATCACAGACAAGCACGTTTCATATTGAAATTTGCGACTGTCTACAGCCATAGAGTATATCCTCCCCACTCACTGACTTAACATAAGGCTTATGAGAATTTTATTGATTGAAGATGAGGTAAAAACTGTCAGAATTATCCAACAAGGTCTCGAAGAGCAAGAATATGAAGTAGATGTTGCCTACGACGGTCCGATGGGTTTTCAGTTAGCCTCTCGCCATCCTTACAGTTTAATTATTACTGATATCATTTTGCCGGGATTCAACGGGCTCGAACTATGCAGAAAGCTTCGGGAAGCCCAAATCTCTACGCCGGTATTGATGCTAACAGCATTGGGTACAACCGATGACAAAATTGTTGGTCTTGATGCAGGAGCTGATGATTATCTGGCCAAACCATTTGAGTTTAGAGAACTTCTTGCACGTATCAGGGCGCTTACACGGCGTGGATCTGTCCCTTTGCAAACAGCTAATGTTTTGAAGATTGCAGACCTTGAGATGGATTTGGATATGAAGTCTGTAACCCGTGGAGGAAAGGCTATTCCTCTCACTGCCAAAGAGTTTGTGTTATTAGAATATTTCATTAGACATCAAGGAAGGGTAATTTCGAAAGTAGAATTAGCAGAAAAAATTTGGGATATCACTTTTGATACAGGTACCAATGTAATAGAGGTTTATGTGAATTTTTTGCGAAAAAAAATAGATAAGGATTTTGCCATAAAATTGCTTCATACTCATATTGGTATGGGCTATGTCCTGAAGGTGATAAATTAAAAATGATTATTTGTAAACAGCCTTTCTTATTATGAATATTCGTCTTAGGCTTACTTTTCAGTTTATCGCCCTTGTTACAGCGATTATGATGCTTTTTTCGGTTGGAGTGTACTTTTTTAGTAAACTTTATTTAGAAAAACGTTTTTACAAACGCCTTCAAAATAGTGCTGTTACGACTGCTACTTTACTATTCGAAATTCAGGCAGCCGATACTACTGTGTTGAAACTAGTCAATATTTCAGATAAAGAAATATTGCACGATGAGTCGGTATCGGTTTATAGCCAAACGGACAATAAGTTTATTTTTTCGACAGAAAAAAGCAACGAAAAAATTCATGCAAGAGTGTTACCTCGAGTAACAAGTACACAAGCAAGTTCGTACTTGATGGTGGATGATTATCAGGTTTTTGGGATGTCGATTCAATACAAAGGAGATAATCATTGGATTATTGTAAGTGCCATTGATGAAGCAGGAAAGGAAGCCCTGTCGGACCTAAGGAAGATTCTCATGATTATGACCTTGGTTGCCATTTTGTTGGTGGGGCTCAGTGGATGGATTTTTGCCGACAAGGCACTTTCTCCTATGTCGACTATCATTCGTCAAGTGAATGAAATATTCCCGAAAAATATTGAAAAAAGGCTAGAACATCCCAATCGCGAAGATGAGATTGGGCTTTTGGTAGATACATTCAATAAACTTTTGGGTCGGGTGGAGCAAACTCTTCTTACTCAAAAGATTTTTATTGCTAATGTTTCGCACGAGTTAAAAAACCCCTTGACCAAGATTTATTCTCAGCTCGAAATTACCCTAATGCACCCACGAACGGTGGAAGTCTATCAAAAATTACTAAGCTCACTTAAAGATGATACACGTACTTTGACGCAACTGACCAATACTCTTTTGGATTTGGCCAATACCGTAGTGGACTCCAAAGCCATTGCCAAAACTTCGGTAAGGATGGATGAACTCTTATGGGAGGCCAAAAGCCAAGTACAAAAATGGCATGAAAACTATCAAATCAATATATCCTTTAATGATTTTCCTGACGAAGAAGACGCTCTGGTCGTAAAAGGCAATGAGGCAGCTTTGAAGGTAGTTCTGATGAATTTGATGGATAATGCTTGTAAGTTTTCCGAAAATCATACAGTAAAAGTTGATTTTTCTACAAAAGATTACTGGGTGAATTTATCATTTTTTAATGATGGTCCACCAATTCCTACCAAAGACCTCCCAAATATTTTTGAGCCATTCTATAGAAGCAACGCCACTGCCCAATCGGTGAAAGGTCATGGCGTAGGACTTACGATTGTTCATAAAATTACAGAATTGCACCACGGGCAAATTGTGGTTAACTCTTCTTCTGAGGGTACCATCTTTCAACTGCGTTTTCCAAGTGTTTTAAGACCAATAGCCTAGAAGTCGTGCGACATTATAAGTTAGTGAGCAAAATAAAATTTAAGATTGTGCTTTAAGCTTTCAGGTATCGGCTTTCGGCGGTGGGCTTTGGGAAAAAAGCATGTCCGTGGTCGTTAAAAATTTTTTAACACTCTTTGCCTTGTGCCTGTTGCCTTTTTCCTAAACTAAAAAACTTAAATCTAATTATATTTAACTGCTTGATTAAGAATGTTTTATACTACAGGTTTTTGTGCTATTATGCTAGATTTTACTCGGTTTAAGAC
>NZ_JBMLSD010000274.1:0-20182 GCF_049240685.1 Flectobacillus sp. | reverse complement strand
CTAAAGAAGACTATGCAGGCTATAATAGTGTTTGTAAGGCTGTTAAAAAAGGGATGGATGCTTGGCAAAAACAAATTACTGACACTTACGGGAGTAATTTTCAAGGCTCTGAGGAACTCAAAAAGATTTATGAAAAACTCATCCAAGAAAAAAGTGCTATCCTCAACGAGCTAGACTGTAATGGCACAGGCTATGCGCCCGAGCTACGTCGTCGTGCAGAAAATCCTACTTTATACGCTAGTCTTTCAGATGAATTTTCAGAAAACTTCTTGGGATATTGGTTACTAAGTCCTTGTAATTTAGCCCAAGCACAAAGCCACTCGGAGGCGTTGGTAAAACTCTTCGAGGATTATAATGACCTTAAAAGACCTGCACCTCATCCCAATCTCGCAGACGTGGCAGAACAACTTGCAGAAAATCCAGTATATATAAAAAGTCTGGAATTATTTGACTCCGAAGATAGAGTGTGGCACTTTGCACAAAATAAAAATTTACAAAACAATATTTCCAAACCTAGTTATTTTCCAGAGAGTAAAGACAAGCTGACCGATTATTTAAAAAACTTAGATGAGAGAAAAAAGCGAGTGTTAAAAGATATTGCAGGCATCGGTGCGGATAATAATGCAACTTTAGGCGATTTTGACAAATTAAAGAAAGCATACGCAGATTGGCCTGATAGATATGATGTCTATTATCTTGGCGCAAATGGAGCAACATGTAGTTTTTTTGTTGGCGAGTGTCTTTACAAATCAGGATTATTGACTACGCAAAATAAATATTTCTCTGCTTTGGAACTACGAAATAGCTCACTCTTTGCCCATATAAATAAGCAATATGTAGAAAAAGGTGATATTGTATCTATGGTCTTTGATTGTGGTATTTATCATGTAGAAATAATCACATCTGTGAGTGCAGATAGAAAATCTTTCTGTTCAAGAGGTGGTGGAAGAGGCGCTGGAATATTAGATATGCTATTTGGAGCACAATTAGATGGAGTAGAAAAATGTGATACAAATGTTCCCTTTGATAATGTAAGAGAGTTTGATAATAATCACAAATTACAATTTTTAAGACTAAAAAGATGAAAAAAATTTTATTAGGAATTGCTATTGTAGCGACTTCTTTTCTAGTACTACTAGGTAGTAATTTTATTATTCTGTTTTCTAATGCCACAACTATAAACCCTTCTTTTACTTACCCAGAATTACTTTTTACTGTAACTGGTGGTCATAAATTTATGCTTGTACGACAACTGACCACTTTTTTTTTATGTGTGACTGTTTTTGTTTCTAAGCAATCATTTATAAGATGTATGATATTGTCATTGATATATCACATTTTATTCACTTTTTTTAATTTTAAAATACCTCATGATTTCAATGATATTTATAGCGTTTTTCTCTTTTTTATTCGATACTTACCAGACTATTATTTATGGCTAATTGTATCATATATTTACAGCATACTAATATGTAAATTTATTATTTCCCAATATCAAAAGTTGCACAAAAGGTGATGTGTTCTCCCGCTGAAATTATTACTTCAGTTGATAGAAATAATAATACATTTTGCTCTCGTGGAGCTGGTAGAAGAATTACATATTTAAATAGGTTGTTTGGACAAATTGATGGAGTAGACAAATGTGATACATGGCTTAGTTCTGCAAGAGAGTTTGATAATAGCTATAAATTGCAATTTTTAAGACTAAAAAGATGAAAAAAGTTTTATTAACAATCACAGTAATAGTAATATCTATCATTATTACTTTGTCTACGGACATAATAGTTATTTTATCTAAAGGATTGGGAAATTATGGATCTAATCATGTATATCCTGAAGAATTCTCAATTGGAGTAAAAGGTTCTTACGAAGCAAATATGCATAGAGTTATTAATGCTTTTATATTATGTGTATATGTGTTTATAAGAAACCAATCTGTATTCAAAAATTTGACATTTATTTCATTATTTCATGTGTTATTTTGGCAAGTAATTTTTAAATTCAAACATCCAGAAAGTATAATAAATAGTATAAACACAGATGTAAAATACTTTATTGAATACTCAATGGATTATTATTTAGGTATCTTTATTTCTTATTTGTACTGTATAGTAGTTTGTAAATTTTTTATTGGAATTTATAATAAATGGGATAAAGATAGAATCCTATAGCTTTCTAAAAGAAGAACTCCTCGAACAAACCAATCTTGCTTATCAAAATCAGTATTTTTTAGCTTTTATTATCCGACAATACTCACAGCAATATTAACTTTTGGTGTTTAATTTTCACAGAAAGTATGTGGTGTGATTTTTTTGGATTTTTCGGTAAAAAATAGTTTTCCGAAATTAATCTATAAACAAAATAATATTTTATCTTAAGAAAAGTCAGATTAGGTTAAAATTACATCTATTCCTACCCAATATAGCAGAGTATTTAAACGGAAATTTGGCGAGCAAAAAACTCTATAAAACAGAATGTGACGAATCTACCTTGGACGAAACCAATGCTGCTTCCATCGCCTATACTGTGTTGGTACGTTTTTCGGCACGATGTTTAGAAAATCTATCAACTACCAAAAAGATAGCCTATCTGGAGGTTTTGAAACCAAGTTTAGCAACAGGTAGTGGTGAGTATGATATCAACAAAGCTACCTTGAAACTTCTATCGAGTACCAAATCTCTGTTAGAGACTGAGGCGATGTTAGTGTATCTCAAAAAAGATGGCTTGCTGTACACCTACATTGATAAGTTTTCGGGAGATGACCTTTATGGACTAGCAACCTTAATCAATAACTGGCTTTGGACCAATGGGGATTTTTTGCCCTACGTAGGCAGTACTGGACTAACCAAGTCTTTTATCAATGGGAATAACACTGTCATTAATATTGCGACTGGCATATTTGGTGACAACCTAAAAGGAAGTATTGTAAACAACCAACTTTATATCGAAGCCATTGGTAAAGACTACTCAAGTCCTGTATTGGGTTCAATTTCTGGGGGAGGTATTAATTACGCCTCCAAGACGATTTATAAAGGCAATCTCAATGCTACAGATATCCTGTATGTGTACTTTGATAAGGATTTTAGCATCGGTGCTTATTCTTTCAAAAAAGGAAACACCTATCCTTTGACAGGAACCATGTTGTATGCTATCTTCAACAAAAATAAATGGGATAATGCCAAAACCACCATAGCCATAACCATCGATATTGCAGGAATGGCTATTGGGGTGGGAGAGATTGCAGTGGCAGTAGAAGCCCTAGAAGCAGGCTATAATCTTTATCGAGGTTATCGTCTTCTCAAGGGGATGGCCGATTTGGGGGTTGGGCTTACGGATGTTTTACTCAACCAAGCATTAGCCGAAAAGCTCGACCCCGAAACCCTTGCAACTTGGAACAGATTTGCTAAACTCTACATGCTTGGGAGTTTGGGAGCAGAAGGTTTAGAAGCCTTAGCAAAGTGGAAACTTGCACGTATCCAAGCCAACAAATCCCTAGAAGTAACAACCAAAGAAGAGGTTGATGAGGTTTTGAGGGCTTGTATGGGTAGTGTCTGTTTTGTGGCAGGAACTAAGGTAGCAAGTGATACCTCTGGAGTATCTATTGAGAGACTTCAAAAGGGCGATAAAGTATGGTCATGGGACTTGGCAAAAGGGAAAAAGGTACTTCAACGTGTAACTAATACCTTTACAAAAACAGCCAAGAAGCTCGTAAAATTGGTAATAGGGCAAGATACCCTATACTCTACACCTGAGCACCCCTATTATCTGCCAACAGAAAAAGCCTTTAGAAGTGCGCAATCTTTGCGTAAGGGAATGCAGGTATTGCTACTGAGTGGCACTTTAGCTACGGTAGAGAGCCATACCCAACTCGATACCCTTACCCAAGTGTATAATATCGAAGTAGCACACACCCACAACTATTATGTGGGCAATACCCAGATATTAGTACACAACGATTGTAATACCTTTTTGTCAAAACTTACTCAAAAAGGTTATAAAAAACTCTCCAACGCCTTTACCGCCCTAGACGACGCCACCCGAGCGAAGTTTTTAGCAGATTTTGAGAATGTAGGGGATGATGTACTCAAGGTGTTGAATGATGATGCTAGTCTTGTTGATATTTGGAAGAATAACCTTTCGAAAACACAACGAACAAACATTAGTTGGCTGACAAAATCAAAAAAAGTAGAAGTATTAGTTAGCCAACAAATAGACATTAATACACTTACAAAAGCACCTGATGGATATGTCTTTTTTACGAGAGGAAACAAAAGGTTAATAAAACGCGTAGATGCTTCAGAAGGTTTACCTCAACTTACCACAGAAGATGACATAATAGTAAAATACACAGGCGAAGTTCGAGAAAATAACCAAGCGTTATTTATTCGAAATTTGGAAGCGAAGTTTGGTGCAATGCCGCTCAATCACCAACGTCACCACTTAGTACCAGTCAATGTAGTAGCAGATAGCCCCATTCACCAAGAAGCCATAAGAAGAGGGCTTTATACAGTAGATAGAACAGAAAATGGTATTTACATGGCTCAAACAGCAGAGGATTGGGATTTATACGGCAGAGGTATTTCAGATGATTTACCTTTCCATTATGGAAGCCATCCACAGTGGGATGATAATGTCAGAAGTATAAATACAGAATATGTAAGAATTTTAGAATTAAAATATAGCAATTTGTTAACTGTATCAGATGGGATAATCTTACAAACATTGAAAGATATTGAGCAAAAACTTATTATTGAGTTAAAAAAAATTGGTACATCAAAATTAAAATAGGAAAATGAAAAAAACAGCATATATATTAAAGTGGGATATATATCATTCTGAGGATCCAGGATACGATGCCTTCTGTGTTGCTAAAGAAAAATATTTAAGTCTCTCTGTTCATTTAAGCCTTTTTGCAAATGATGATTGGAGACATAAAAGTGGGTTCTTACCTCCTAAGATACTTTACTTTCAGTCTAATTTTGATATGATACCCCAATATGATTATCCTTATACTGACTTATACACACCTATAATTAGTAAAAGAATGCTTAAAGTTTTGTTGGAAATTTCATCCTTTGATTATTCAGCGATACCAGTTACCATGATAGATTTTACCTATTTAGAAAAGCCATTTGATGAAGAAGGTAATTTGAAATCTGATGTACCTGTTAACAATGATTATGTGGCAATATATTTACTGAATCATTTAGACATTATTGACTTTGACAATTCCTCTTTTGAGAAAGGTTTTTTAGATGTTCTTTTCTTTTCAAATTTAGTAATAAAAGAACCAGAGTTAGGACTACCTTCTGTATTTAAATTGAAAGACTATCAAGTCCCGCTTTTTGTTTCATCAGAAGCCAAAGAAGCCTTAGAGCGCAATGGTATCAAAGGGTGTGTTTTTGAGCCAGTCGAAGTAACACCTTATGAAGGATAGTAATAGAAAAAACACCCCGTTAACGCTTCATTGTTAACGGGGTGTTTTTTCTATAGCCTAAGTCATCCAACGCCTTTACCGCCCTAGACGACGCCACCCGAGCGAAGTTTTTAGCAGATTTTGAGAATGTAGGGGATGATGTACTCAAGGTGTTGAATGATGATAATTTACTGGAAGCATGGAAAACGGTATCGGTACATTCTACTTTACGTAAGAATGTAGATATGCTTAAAAAAGCAAAATCAGTACTTTAGAAAGGGCATATTAGTCAGGTAGATTTGGAGACAATAATAACAGTAAATAAAGGTCTAGGAGCAAGAGCTTCGGCGGTAGCTGATTTACTAGATGATTTAGATAACTTTGCTATTTATCGTAATCAATCGGGATTTGGGGCTGTAATTAGCGGTCTAAAAGCTGATTGGTACAATGGCGCCGGTGCAGACGGAGCTAACTGGGTTGTTGCTGTTTTACGAAAAGAAGGTACAAGTATTTTCCCTTCGAATGCCACTTCCTTTGAAGTATCAACAACTATTGGTACTAATACAAGACGATATGATGCCATCGTTGATAACGCAGTGGTAGTTAATGGTATTTCCAAGAATCGTTATTTTGAATTCAAATCATATAGTACAGTTCCACCATCAAATTTTTCTGAACAGTTTATTAATGACTTGAACAACAATGCTATTACAGATTTATCGCAATTAAAATGGTATTTTGATGGAGCGAAGAACCCTGCTAATTTTGAGGCAAACATGAAAGCAGCTATTGATGGCTTGAGCTTGAGCAACGATTTGGCTAAAAAGTTTATTACTAACAAAATAGACCCAACAGGAAGTGATTTGAAATTATTATTGAAGCAAAAGTTTAGTCAAATTTTTACATTAAAATAAACATGGAACTAGTTGAAATACAATACAGTATTGATTCTCTCTGGATATTTAAAGAAGATATAATCTTCAAAAGAAATAACGTTTATACCAACTTAGAAAGCCAAACCATCAAATTTGTCCACTACAAACGTATTTCCTATTCAGACAAATATATTTTTGTGGTTATCAATTCAAATATTGATATATATAATTTAAAGTTTCAGAAAATTACTACGTTCCAAGTAGAAAACCCTGTAGGCATTGCTTTTTTTGACGGCTTTTCAAATTACATAATAAGATGTGGAAAAGAAGAAGAGAAATATTTATTTTACCATCAAAATATACTTCTTAAAGAGGAGAATAATGTTATTGGTATTTTACTAAATCGTCGATTTAGGTTACATTTTACAGACCCATTTTCAGCACCTACTTACTTTCGTTGCTCAAATTTACTTGATACAGAAACCTATTGGGATTACGATTGTGGCGAAGGAAAAGAGGCAGGTAAATTTTATGTTTGGAATGATAATCTTGTATTTACCAAAGGAAATCATGAAGGGACTAATTTGGTAGTAATAGAGCTGATAACTGGTAGAGTACTTTGGGAAATTCCTATCCTTTATGGAGCCTTCTCATTTGACTCTGAGCGAGGCTTGTTAGTATCGTTTTGGTGTAGCAAATTATCTGGAAATAATTATCAAATTATTGATTTACAGCATAAAAGTATAGAAAATGGCACTCCTGATTTTTCAGTTTTATTAGAAAATGTAGCCCTAAACTGGCAAATGCAGTATTTACATGAGAATAAACTTTATTTTGTAGATAATGTATATTCAATACATGGAGAACCCTCCCATGCTCCACGCTTTGGGCGTTTTGATATTAAGACTAAGAGAATTGATTTTCTTCAAGAAGTACCAGAAGCATCTGGCTGTCAATTTGAGCAAGTGTTTTACCATAATAGCAAATTATATCTTCGTAGCTCCGCCAATCAATTGTTTATCTTTGAAGACTAAATATAATGAGATATCCCCTTAATACTTGAATGGTAAGGAAAGGAATAGTCGTCCTACCCATTTTAGGAGCTAATAATGAACGATTTGCAATTTTATCCATTTAATTAGGATATATTCCATTGACATTTCTAGAGCTCCACTCTTTTGACAATACTAACGTATTAGATCTATTCCTTTCCTGAAAAAACTTACAGATTTTAATGATTATTAGAAAAAGTATTCAAAAAGTATTACAAAAAGTATTGCTGAGTTTTTATATGGCAATGAAATCAAATCTTTGAAACATTCCCCAAATTATCTTTGCTTCCTCGGCATTTTCCTAGCATTTTTGTGGGCTCCTTGTTTAAACTAAGCTCAAAATTTGATTTATGGAAAATTTGCCCAAAGTAAGTATCCTCGTACCTGTGTATAATCATGGTAAATTCATTGCTCAAATGTTAGAGGGTGCTCTCGCTCAGCAGGTGAATTTCGAATATGAAATTATCATCGGCGATGATGCTTCTACAGACAACAGTGCCGAAATCATTCAGACATATAGCCAGCGTTATCCTCAGATTAAAGCGTATTTGCATCCAACTAATCTTGGACCAAGTTCACCTCCTGAATTTGGCGGCAAAAACAATGTAGCCTTTATTTTTGGTAAAGCACAAGGCGAATATATTGCCTTGTGTGAGGGAGACGATTACTGGACTGACCCATATAAACTCCAAAAACAAGTAGATTTTCTGGACCAACATCCAGATTTTGCTCTTACCCATCACCAATTGGAAGTTATATATGAAGATGGCTCCGAAAGTCATCCTTTTAATCAATTGAACCAAAAGGAGGTTTCAACGCTGAATGATTTGTATAAAGACGAGGAATGGATTTTGGGTACAGCCAGTACCGTTTTTCGAAATGTTTTCAAAAATGGTTTGGCTCCTTGGTGGTGGAAAAGCGCTAGTGGCGATATCGGGATTTTCATGCAGGCAGTAAAGTTCGGCAAAATAAAGTACTTTCCCGAAAGTATGGGTTGCTACCGTAAACACCGTGGGGGTATGACCAATATCCATACAGCTCAAAACTACTTTTTTTTGGAAAATCGTAAACAGATGTTTGAGGCACTATTGGCCGAGGCTGACGAGGAATTACAAAAAACTTTAAGTAAAACTATAATTCGTTATGAAGGAATTCTTGCTAGTTTGAAATAGCACTATAAGCTCAGCATTCTTGAGATGAACGAGTGGAAGGTTCAGAGAATCCGAGATTATTTTGTAATTTTGAAATCCAAATCTCCGTCGAGGCTTTTTTTTTATGATACAAAACATACTTTTTGTGGGTCATGATGCCAACCGTGCAGGCGCTCAAATTTTACTACTTAGGTTTTTGAAATTATTAAAAGTGTATGGTAAAGTTCAGTTTTCTATACTTCTCAAACACGACGGCCCTCTAGTTGAAGAGTACCAATCAATTGCTCCAACTTATATTCTTCACCAAGAAAAACCTCTCGGACTTAAAAGTCAAATCCTACATAAAATTAAAGCTAAAATAGGACAAAGTACGACTGAGATTAATCCAGTTTGGCAAATTCTTGCAGGTAAAAAGTTTGATTTAATTGTTTCTAATACTTTTACAAATGGAGATATCTTTGAAGAATTAGGTCAGCTCAATTGCCCTATTTATTCGTATATTCACGAGCTCCGTATGGGGATTGAGATGTACAATGGAACTCCACAAGCCATAGAAAATACCCTACGTGGGACTCAAAAATTTATTGCTTGCGCTAATTCTGTAAAACAAAATCTGCTTCAACAATTTGGTATTTCGGAGCAAAAAATAGAAATTTTAAGTTCACTCCTACCCGAATCGGCCCTGGCATATCAGATTACCGAAACACGCGTTCAAGCCCTCAGACATGAACTTGGAATCCCCCAAGATGCCTTTGTGGTTGGTGGCATGGGAACGATTGATTTGCGAAAAGGAACAGACTTGTTTTTACAGCTTGCTCATATCTTGCGCGAACAAAATGTGTATTTTCTATGGGTGGGTGGGTCTCATGCACAAAATGATTTCAAGATTTTTTCGATAGATATCCAACGTTTAGGCATTTCCAATATCAAATTTGTGGAAACTGTGAGTAATCCGCTTGATTACCTTTCAGTTTTCGATATTTTTGCACTCACTTCTCGCGAAGACCCCTATCCTTTGGTGGTTTTGGAGGCAGCGTTATTACAAAAACCAATGTTATGCTTTGAGAAGGCAGGTGGCGCTCAGGATTTAATCCAAACAGACGCAGGAATGGTTGTTCCTTATTTGTCACTAGAAGCCATGTCAAAAGCTATTCTTACTCTTAAAGAAAATCCAGAACTTAGTGCTGAAATGGGACGAATAGCTCGCAAAAAAGTCCTTCAAAGACATTCGACAGAAAAAGCTTTTCAAGAATTTTTGACAATTTTAGGCATTGCATAATAGTTCAGCACCGAACCCGAAACAAGCTTAATTATCGTGGCACTATTTGCCCATAGTAATTCCCAAATACGATTATGACTTTAGCATTCACCATTTGTTCTATTAATTATCTGGCTCAAGCTCAAACATTGGGACAGTCCTTACAAGAACAAAATCCATCCATAGAATTTGTGATAGGTTTGGTAGATAGGCTCGACAAAGTAGAGCTTGAACCAGACAAAATTCCTCCATTTCAAATGCTCGAAATTGACAAAATCAATATCGAATCATTTGACCAAATGTGTGAGATTTATAATATTACCGAGCTCAACACCGCAGTAAAGCCTTATTTTATCGATTATTTTTATAAAAATCGCCCAGATATTCAAAACGTCATTTATTTTGACCCTGACATCATTGTTTTCGATAGCTTGAAACCGCTTGAAGATTCATTGAAAAAGTACCCGATGGTAGTAACGCCTCACATTTGCTCACCTATCAACGATGATTTTAATACTAAAGAAACCGACCATTTAAGTACAGGATTGTACAACCTAGGATTTATTGCTACTTCAAGGAGCGAGGCAACTTATCACATGGTAAACTGGTGGAAAGATCGCTTAGAAAAAGATTGTAGAATTGACCTTTGTAATGGATTATTTGTAGATCAGCATTGGATTAATTTTGTGCCTCTATTTTACCCTAATGACGTATTGGTCGATAAATACCCTGGCTATAACATAGCCTATTGGAATTTGCACGAGCGTACTGTAAGCAGTCAGAATGGAAAGTATTTTGTCAATGGCAAACCGCTGATTTTCTTTCATTATAGCGGATATGAGCTAAAAAAGCCGAATGAAGTTTCGAAATATCAAAACCGTTCGAGCTTCGAGAATAGACCTGACATTGTGCCCTTGTTTCAGTATTATGCCCAAAAACTGAAAGATAATTTTAACGATTATTATATAAAAATACCTTGTTTTTATATAAAACCACCTAAAATAAAGCGTTACAAGCGTGTCAGAAAAGCATTACAAATGCCTTTTCACAAAATGGTTTCCCTATTAAATCGTTAGTTAATACGCTTTCGGCAAAAGAAATTCATGATTTCATGAAAAACACTCGTAAACTTTCTGTTTACAGCAAATTGCTTAAAGCCTAGAGCGGGTAAAACTAATTTCATTTTGCCCACGAACTTAATTTCAGACAAATCTCAAAGTAATTATGGGTATTCAACGTTTCATAGACCTCTGGAAACATCGGTACGAAAAGTATATAGTTCAGCAGTATATCCCCATGTGGCGGTTTGCACAAAGTAACTTATTGGTTCGGTGGGTCAAACTTACCAATCCAAACAAACAAATGATTGGGGTATTGTTGGCAGAACACTTCGGAGACATTGTTGCAGCAGAACCACTTTCGCGGCTAATCAAACAAAAACATCCTGATAGTAAGGTATTTTGGATTGTTCGTAAGCCGTTTAGGGAACTTATTGATAGCAATCCTTACATAGATTATACCATTGAGGAAACTAACCTTTTTCAGAGCATTGTAACTACCAAACATCATAACTTCGATGTTTTCTATAACCTACACATGCCCGAGTTGCGCCTTCACATACCAACTTTGACGTTTCTGACAAACCCTTATGCCGAAAAAATTGGTATCCATGTAAAAAACTATTTTCAATTCGGAAACTTATTGGAAGTATTTGCCAAGGTAAGTGGCTTACCCTTGAGTCAAGAAACACCCAAAGTATACATTAGTAAAGAGGATGAATCCAAAATAGACCAGCAGGATTTACCACAAAAATTTGTTGCGATTCATTGCCATTCCAATTTTTCTCCAAAAGATTGGCAGACCTATCATTGGGAAAATCTTATTCAACGCCTCTATGCCCTTGGCTTTCATGTGGTTGAAGTGGGTCTAAAAAGCAGTTTGAATCAATCCTTGCCAGGATATATCAATTGTTGTGGAAAATTTAGTTTACTCCAAACTGCAGAAATTATCCGTCGTGCACAATTCTTCATGGGCGTAGATAGTGGCCCAGCACACTTGGCTAATGCTGTTGGTACTTACGGATTGCTATTGTTTGGGAAGTTCGTACATTTTGACAAATATTTACCTTATTCGGGTGGATATGCTACCAACAACGCCCTTATAATTACCGACGAGCAAAAGCCTTGCTCCGAGTTGCCATTTGAAATAGTTTGGGATGTGGTAGAAAAACATATTCAAGGCACTTCAAAATCCTAACCGTTTTCTATTCGAATATGATACAATTAGTCTATACAGTTTGCTCAATTTCTCAAATTCCATTTGCGTTGGCCTTGGGAAAAGACTTGCAAAAATACGAACCAAATACACAATTTGTTATTGGTCTGGCAGACCGTCTGCCCAGCAATTGGCCTGTCGAAACATTTCCTATCATAAGCGCAGATGAGTTGGGATTACCTTTTTTATCAGAAATGGCAGAAAGATATACCGTCGATGAATTTACCCGTTCGTTGAAGCCTTATTTTGCGTCTTATTTAGAAAAAAGATATCAAGCAAGCAAAATTATTTTTCTTGAGAGCCAAACTCAACTTTTTCAATCTTTAACAAAAACTTGGCAGATTCTTGAAGAATATGACATCGTTTTAAGTCCTAATATAACTCAACAGCGTAATCCTAAAAACCCTATTAATGAGCCTACTTTCTTGAATGCAGGGCTCTATAATGCTGGCTTTTGGGCATACAAGCCGAGTATACAAGCAGAAAGTTTTCTGAGCTATTGGAAAGCAAGGACAAAAGAGAAAGGCTACTTCGATTTTTGTCACGGATTTGGAGCAGAACAACTGTGGTTAAATTTTATCCCTATTTTTCAAGAAAAGGTATATATTCAGTCAGAAATAGGCATTCATTATCACCCGTACAATTGGGTCGAAAATCCGCTCTCAATCGATGAGAATGGTCATTATGTCGTGGCTCAATCATTTCCATTACATATACTTCAGTGGCAACATTTAACCCTTGATTCTTCAAAAAAATACTTCAACAATCAATTGGGTGTACCGACGTCTACCCTTAAAGTTCTTAAACAACTACATAGCCAATATATCAAAAGCCTCATTCCATACCAAAAATACGGTCAACACACACCAAGTATGGGAAAAATGATGATTCAAAACAATAAAAACTTTTTGAGTGCCGCTATCGAAAAAGGTTGTTTAAAAATGATTAAATGGATTGAAGAATTTGAGATACAATAACTTAGGCTCATATATCCATCTATAGTGGACAAAGCAGTAGAGATTCGGCATGTTTTTTGTACTTTCTAATCGTTCGTTAATAGCAAAGTAGTAATCAATCTTATAACCTCTACTACGGAATCCACGACATTCCTATACTCCTTACAATGGATACAAATTATTCACAAAATATTCTTGAGCCAGAAGATTCAGAAACTGCATACCGTGCCATGAGAGACTCTATTTTGCAGGTTTTTCATTTAGGGACAAAAATCGCTAAGGAATCAAATCCAGACCATGAATTACAAGTTTCATGGGATTTGGCAGATACTTCTTTAATGAACTGGATTAGCGATACGCACTGTTATTTGAGTAGAAGTGGTCATAAACTTCAATTTTTGGCTCGCCCTTCAAAACTCGATATTATTAGCTTTACCCTTAATGAGGGTGACAAACTGCTCATTTGTAGCGAAAGTTTACGTAAGCATCTTTCAGATACCGAAATTGACGATATTTTACAAAAAAGTGAAACTCCTGAAAATGGAATTCAGAACTTACATAGTTCGGTAGACGTAGTTAAGAAAAAACTAAAAATTAACCTCGTGATTATGGAGGTTATCAATAGTAAAGCCGCTGAGGAAGCTCCTATTATCAAAGCCCCTGATAAAAAGATTGAGAGCCAAACAGTAACCAAAAATACCCCCCAAAAAACCACTGTTAAGGATAAAGACAAAGAAACTAACTCTTTAATTTTGTGGACAAGTTTGGGGTTGATTGCTGGAGGTATTGCATTCTTTTTGTGGTATAATAGCAACAGTCATAAACTCAATGGCGATAACATTGCGGTTGTAGATTCGAGTAAAATCACAACGTCAATCAACAGCGACTCGGCGGCAATTGCCAAAGCCAATGCTCAGTTGAGTGAAGAACTAGGCATTGATACCAATTCTAGCAATCCATCAATACCAAGTAGCAATACAAGTAGCGCAACAACTACGAATCAGTCGAATGAAGGAAGTACCACTTCAAGTCAATCCAATGACGAATCTTTCGATAATAGTACAAGTAAGTCTTCTAAAGATGGTGCTAAAAGAACCAAACGAAAGCTTAGCCAAGATGAGGCAATTCTTCAGCAAGAACTATTGAATCAACAAAAGGTAAAATGGACAGCCATAAGGGATGCCTTAAAACAGGAAGTAGATAATGGCTCTAAAGAAAGTATCGAGAAACTCAAAAACAGTGAAATAGTTCTCAATAGAATTGACAAGAAACTCAAAGAAACTGCAAAATATATTCCCTAATACCATAATAAACATTAGTCATCCCAAATTTATAATTTGGGGTGATTCTTCAAGTTTTCAAGAAAAAAGCGGTCGGAAAATGTTTTTCGACCGCTTTTTTCTTGCTACCATGCTAGATGTTACTCTCCTAAAGTTGCTATCATCACATATCTTGCCTAAGTTAGTACGCAAAATAAAGTTTAAGATTGTGCTTTAAGCTTTCAGGTATCGGCTTTAGGCGGTGGGCTATGGGAAAAATCCATGTCTGTGGTCGTTAAAAACATTTTAACACGCTGTGCCTGTTGCCTTGTCCCTAAAACACAAAACTTAAATATAATTCTGCATTCATACTTAAGTACAAAATTCAACCTATTTCCCCAATCACTAATTTCGTGAAGAAGTATATCTTGGTAGTTATATCTTAAAGAATACCCATTTGGATTTTATCAATTAATCAACGTACCTCCAACGCAGGTTTTACTATTTTTTTCTCCTCCAACTTCAATGACTGTGGTTGTTGCTCTTGAATCTCTTTTTGTTTTACCTCTACATGCTCCTCTGCAATTTCCTGACGTGCTGCATTGCGAGCCTTGAGGATATGAGAAAACCACATATATACTCCAAACAAGCCAGCCAATATATACAAAGAGGTAGTGTTATCAGTATTTTTGGTTATAAACAAAAAAGCAATTGTTGAAACTACTGTAAAAACCCAAAGTATCATAGAAGCTTGTAAATGGGTCATTCCACTATCAATCAAGATATGATGCAAGTGATTTCGGTCGCCAACAAAAGGAGATTTCTTATCTTTTAGTCTTACAATAAATACTCGAAGTGTATCGAAAATCGGGACGATTAACACTACGATAGCTAAAATTGGGGCACTGAACAAAGCATTCGGGTCAAATCGATACGCAATATTGAGTTGTACAAATTTGATAGCAAACATCGTAAGGATAAAACCTACTATGAGGGAGCCCGTATCTCCCATAAAAATCTTTGAGGTTTTGGAATAATTAAAACGAAGGAAACCAAATAGTGAGCCTGCCATAGAAGAAGCCAAGCAAGCCAAGGCAAAATACCCGTTGAGATAAAACCACAAGCCAAACAATCCTCCACAAATCATGCCGATGCCACCAGCTAACCCATCTATCCCATCAATGAGGTTGATAGCATTGATTAATGCGATAAATACGAATACTGTCAAGGGAAGGCTCAACAAATAGGGAATTTCATCAATACCAAAAATTCCGAAAAGATTCTCGAGGCGAACATCTCCAAACACCACCACCAAGGCCGATGCAGCAATTTGTACATACATCTTTTTTTTGGGAGACAATACCAAAATATCGTCTTTGACACCTAAAAAAAATAGTATGACAGTAGCAGATATAGAAAGGTGAACAAATTCGCCCTCATCAGGATTGCTCCACAAGAAATAGCTAAATAAAGTAGACGCAAAAATAGCCACACCACCTAGTGTTGGGGTTTTCTTTACGTGTGAGCTTCTTTCTCCAGGCTCAGCCATAAGGTTTTTCAAACGAGAAATCTTAATAATTACAGGAATCGAAGCGACAGATGAAGCGGCAGCCACGATTGCTGAAACTATGATTTGAAAAAGCCTATCATTGTATATTTCAGTAAAAATATTATTCATAACCACTTAACTAAATGCTCTACAGTTCGTTTTTTTAGCAAGAGCAATTTCAGGAAAACTCCTCAAAATTTATTGTCGAATTTACAACTATTCTCGAAAACAACAAGAAATCCTATGATAAAATACGCCTATCTCTTACTTTGGTGGCAGGGTTGCCTTGGTAAATAGAGTACGAATCTAAGTCTTTGGTTGCAACAGAACCAACAGAAAGTACGCTATGTGAGTAAACGGTCACATTGGGGCATACCACCGACTTGGCTCCTATCCAAGCTCCCTCCTCCAGTTTTATTTCACCTATCATCAGACCAAAACCCGTGCTTTTATAATCATGGTTTCCAGTTAGCAGCATAGCTCCTTGCGAAATACAGGTATTGTTGGCTAATGTTACCCAAGTATAATTATCAATCCAGACCTCCTCTCCTATCCAAACGTGGTCTCCTATACTCAAAAACCATGGATATTTTATATTCACTTTGGGTTTTATCATTACTCCTTGGCCAATTTTGGCGCCAAATAGTCTTAAAATCATCACCTTAACAACAACGGGTATTGGTAGATAATTATTTATAAAACAGGAGTTCACCAAAAACCAAAGGATAATTTTTACTTTTGAGCCTGGTTTATACCATGAGTTATCATATTTGGACAAATCTGTTTTGAGCATTGTCTTCAAATTTACAAGTAAAACGAAATAAGTCATCAATGAGTATGCGTATCGTTTTTTCAAAAACTCGCTCTCTATTCTAACTATATACGGAGATTCTTATTATATTCTTTTTGAAAAAAATCAATAATTGCATTCTTTTCTTTCCCAACTCTTTGATAAACCTCATAAATTTTTGCATCTACCAAAAATCGATACCAAAAGCCTTGTAAAAAATGCCATACCAAGCCCTTGGTCCCATCCAAAAATCCCAGTCGAATAAAATATCTATATACAAAATACATAAAGGGTCTTGTAAATAGCGGTAAAGATGCGTATTTCATTTTCAAAAATCTTTTTCTTTGCTCCTGCGACCCAAACAATCGAGGCTCTACCGATTCAAAATCCCTAAAATCATATTTCATATTAAGCAAATCAATAACCTCTCGAATGGCGTACAGATTGTGCTTTTGTGTCCACCATGTCAGATTATTGAGGTTATGATCTACGATGTCATGCTCAAAATTTTGGGTTATTCCTTCTGTAATCTTGATGTGCTCGTCCATCCATGTTTCCTCACAAACCCCTTTGCCTCTTTGCCAGATTCTTAATAACCAAATCGGATAGTAAGCACCGTGCTTTATCCATTTATTAAAAAACATTACTCTCCTTTTGACATAAATACCTGAAACGTCCTTTTCGAGCATTTCCAATTTAGTCGAAATTTCTTCGGCCAATTCTGGCATAATGTACTCGTCAGAATCCATTCGCATCAACCATTTCGTTTGGAAAGGAATATTCTCAATCCCAAAGTTGAATTGTTGAGCATAATTTACCCAAGGGTTATATTTTACCACTGCCCCAAGTTTTTCGGCAATTTCTACGGTCTTATCTGTTGAGCCAGAATCAACAATAAAAATTTTATTTGTAAATGGTAAAATAGACTTTATACAACGTGCAATATGTTTTTCCTCGTTGAAGGTTAGGATAATTACCGATATATCTTTGTGCATACTGCAATCAATTATTTCTTTATTTTTTCAAATTCTTGTAAAATTCGCTTGCCTACTACCCGAATATCATACTGAGTTTTGACAAGTTCTTGCGCATTTTGGGCTATCTTTTGAGCAAAGTCTTGATTATCCAAAATTTTCACAATGCCCTCTCGAATCGACTCAGACGTAAGCGCTATAACCACAGCCGACTGGGTTTTGATAATTTGCTCTGCAAAACCTACTTTATCGGACAGTACAGAGGGCGTACCAGCCACCAAGGCTTCCAAGGTTGCAATCGAAAAACCTTCTGAATGCGAAGGAAGTACAAACAAATCGGCATCGGCAAAGGCCGCAAGCTTTTCCTCACCTGTTTTCATTCCAATCCATTGGATATAATTCTCGGCTTGGTGTTCTCGAATAAATTCTTGGGTAATGGCTAAATACCCATCGTCTGGTCCTGCTAAGGCAAGGATAAAATCATTCCGCTGCTGCGCCAACTCTTTGACAGCTGGTAACAGTAAATCTAGGCCCTTTTTGATGTTTATACGACTCAAAAATAGGATGACTTTTTTGTCAGCAGGAAAATTCAGCTTTTGACGAAAATAGCCTTTGGGCGGTAATTGTTCAAATGGCTTCAAATCTATTCCGTTCGGAATCATGACCATATTGCGATGAGGTTCGCCCAAAAAATCAGTCACATCATGCGCTTCTTCCTTATTAAATACATGAATCATTTCAGCATTTTGCAAGGCTTTTTTCTGAAACAACCACCTAAAAAATCTTTTTTTCCAATACCCATTACGATATGCCCAAGGGTCAAGCAAACCGTGAACAGTGATACATTTGGCCACATTTAAACCCAGAATAAAAGGTGCAACACTCGCAAAATGCCAAATTCCATGAATATGAATTACGTCAAATTGGTTACCATGCTTTTTTAGCCATTGATACAATTCAGGCGAAAATTCTGCCCAAAAACGCGCTAATGCGTGTCTTTTACAAGTTACGATATTTGCTCCCTCTGGCAAAGGATATAGCTTTTGTCCTTCTGAAATGGGGGTCAAGATGGTAACTGATGCACCGTTGGCCAATTGAACAACCGCATTGTCGTAAATTACCTTTGGTGGGCCACCTATATCCCAAGTATAGGCACATATATGTAATATTCTTAAGGTCTGACTCACTTGAAACGTTTGCTTAAAAAAGAGGTTAATGGTAATTCTAGTTTCTGATGTAGGAATATAGCTACAAAAATGTTGATAAAAATGATAGTATAATTATAAACCGACATCATGTTGGTATCTAGGATAATCCCAAGCATGGTCGGAAATTTGTTGAGAATCAATAAAAAAGGAAAATGAATTAGATACAACACATACGAAGCTCCACCCAAAAGCATCAAGAATTTAGGAGCTGGAAGATAGCCGTGTTGTTCCAAATTAAGCATACTTATCAAAAGTAATGAAGCAGCAAACCCAAAAACCAAAATCCGTTTGATGTTATCAGAATCGCCAACTTCATAGCCCCAAACTATAATAATAGCAATTGCAAGTCCTAAAATGCCCAAAGACATCAGCTTGGAAAATCGAAGTTTATCAGAAAAATAGCAAATTAATACCCCCATTAAAAATTCATAGTGAAAATTACTAAAGAGGAAGTCGTAATAATTTCGGCTGTGTTCGGGTTCTGTGAATGTATTGAAAATAGAAACTATTAAAACCACAAAAGGCACCACCCAAAGTTTGCGAGAAAGTATTAGCAAAGAAAAAAGAACATAGAAGTACAACTCATAACTCAATGTCCAAGTAACAGGGTCGATGGCTACATGATGAGGAAAGAGCGTATAGGTGCCTAAGTGTTGCAAGATTCCCCCTTCATATTCTGTCGAAAAACTGGCTATATTCAACTGTTTTGACAATAACCATTGTAGTACTTGTATACCAATTACAACGAGCCAATAAATCGGGTAAATCCGTATAATACGTTTTTTCCAATAGTCCTGAAATCTTTCGGGTTTATTCAAATAATCCTTTGCCGTAAAATATATGATAAATCCACTTATCACAAAAAACAAATCTACACCAGCGAATCCAATCCTAAATATATCTCCAAATATGGTTTGAGAATAGTGCATTTTCATATAACCCGAAACATGGTATATCACTACCACCACAGCAGCCAGTCCTCTTAGTATTTGAATAGAATTTATTATTTTTTTTTGAGACATAATGGTTAAAAAGAAGAGCGTGGGCGCTTCCTTTTCTTTTCTTACATGAAGGAATTATCTATTTGTTAGGTCAAAATAAATTTAAGTACTCGGCTTTCGGCTTTGGGGTATCGGCTTTCAGGTATCGGCTTTCAGGTTTTGGCTTTCGGTAAAAACAGATCTATCATTACTAAATACTCTTTGCCTTTTGCCTTGTGCCTCTTGCCAATCGCCTAAACCACAAAATAAATATCCATAACAATTAAAAACATTAACACTCTTTGCCTTGTGCCTCTTGCCTGTTGCCTAAACCACAAAATAAATATCCTTAATTATTGAAACATTAACACTCTTTGCCTTGTGCCTCTTGCCTGTTGCCTAAACTACAAAATAAATATCCTTAATTATTAAAACATTAA
>NZ_JBMLSD010000273.1:0-4359 GCF_049240685.1 Flectobacillus sp. | reverse complement strand
ACAAGGGTGTAAAACAGTAAAACTTTTATTTTTCGGCTATTTTGGCAGTCTAAAGGACATAAAAAAACCTGCACTGTTGGCAGGTTTTTTTATAACTATTACTTACTGACTAATAATAAATTGTTCAGAGTTATAAGGTTCTCGTTAATGATATTATTACTTTTTTCCATAGATTCTAGTGTATTCTTAAATGCATCAACCAAATTTGCTTTGCTACTTCTCAATATAGCATTGGTAGATATTAAATTTTCATAAAGTTTAGAAACATCACTACCATTCTTTGAATTAAAATTTACTTTTTTAAAAAAATCAAAGACCTCCTGCTGAGTACCCTTTCCTAGTACTCTGTTCATTTCAGTGCTATCAACCCCATCACTCTTTATAAAATCATAAAGTTCATACTTTACTTTAGCGTACTCTCTTTCATATCTATCAAACAAATTTGAAAAGATTGCGTGCTGAGCATAAAAGTTTTCCATGTCACTATAAGCAGCTTCTAACTGCAAAAGCAACTTAGTTATCGAGGTAGTGTCATTGGTTGCAAAATCAATGTATGCCAAAAAGTACTTCTCGCTGCTCAATTTCTCTCTTACAAACACATAAATACTTGGAATTACTAAAGATTTAAAATAGCATTTGGTAATGAAGTCATCTTGTAAAATAGGAAGGAAGTTTTTTGTCTTTTCAATAAATTTTGAGTTTTCTGCTACTACTTGACAGCTTATCTCCTTTAAAAAAATAAGCCTTTCCTTCTTTTCCTTATGTTCATTGTCTTTTCTTAATTCTTCCTCTCTTTCATGTATAATTATCTGTAAGAAGATTGTAACGAGTAAACCGACAAAGGCTAAACCGGAAAAAAATGTATTCAATGCTCCGTACATATCTCCGTATGTTCCCCTCCCTAAAATATCCTTTTCAGGTATATAACCAGTTTCAAAAATTATTAAATATAATCTAACTAAGGTTGGATAGCAGTTGAAAATAAACCACCATAACAAAAATATGGCAAATAAAATCCGAGCTATAGATAGGCCATTAAATGCTAAATACTTATTTTTCATAAACAGATTAAAACGTTAAAACGGTACACTAAAATTCATCTGATACGGATGGTTTTTAGTTCCCAGTTTTCTTACCTTGACTACATCTTTTCCAAAGATGTTTTGCAAGTCGTGTAGAGTAGCCTCTAGGGTCTGCATGTTGCGGAACTCGGCAAGGCCGCCTGCTCCAGTCCAGGTGTCGTTAAAGTGGAAGTAAAAACGGTTATCCCTCAGAATTTTCCTGTTATAATACGCATTTAATCCCGAAATCCAATAATCTTCCTGATATCTCTGTTCAGGGCGGAAAAATAGCTTTGAACCTGTAAACAATCCGAACGCACAGGTATTGACATAGCCACTCATTTGGAGCGGCTGAAGTGCATTGTAAGTGAAGGGTTTCCCGCAGGTATTGAAGCCCCACAGATATACCCCCATACGTTTGGCCGTGCGAGCTGTCATTTGGATAACGTCGTAAATCTCTTCAGGACTGAGTTTGTCAGCTTCGCCAGTTTCGGTATAGATGCGCTTCATAAATGCCAAATCATCGTCCAAATGAAAGGCATCGCCAAAGTGCTCCATCATCCACTGGCGCTTCCAGCTCAAACCTATCACACTATCAGGGTGTGTAACAATTTCGGTATCGGGGCATCGCTCTCGATATTCGCCTAATTGGCTTTCGGGAATACAAATAATACTATTGGCAACCTTTTCGTGGGTTGTGATGCGGTCGGCACGCTTGTGCGAGGCTATCAGTACTTTTATCGGCTGTTCCATCGTTCAATAAAGCTTTTTGCGGTTGTCACATACGACTCACCCTTGTTCGACGTCTTATAATCCTGCTCCACACCCAAACCCAATACCGAACGGACAAAGTTTTCGTCGATACTGTTATCAATCACAATCACTAAAGCCGAATACTTCTCACTGTACTTTGGCACAATGGGCAATTCAGGCTCTGCTTCAACTTTGCCTACTTCGTTAGTTTCGGCGACGTCTTTGTCCAGCTCTGCCAAGTCAATTCCCAATTCTTGACCCAAATCAAACTCCGAGAAGTTGTCACGGAGCATCATCAAATCAAATTCACCGCGATACTTGTCAGAGTTCAAAATCAAGTTAAGTTTCTTGAATTCTGCCTCAGTCAACTTGCGGTTTGGTTTGCGTACGTCTGTCAGCTCCTCACCACGACCCGCATGAATCATCGTCATACAGCGTTGGTGACCTCCAATAATGACATTATCTACGTCGAGCGTAGGGATGTCCACCACATCAAACTCCTTGAGAGACTCCGCCAAGTTTTTGCGGTTCTCTACCTTAATCTTGCGGGCGTTCTTATCGAACGTAACCATATCGACCCACCGAATCTGCTCGGTGTGCCATTTCAACCCCTCTACCACCATCGTAAAATGTTTATATGTTTATCTATATCAATTTTATGTTCTATAACTACATCTGTTAGATTTTCATAGCGCTCTACCTTTTTCCCTTTTTGAGTTTCAATTCTGGTACCATTACTGAAGGTATATTTGAACTTACTCCAACGCCCTGCTGGCTTTTCATCAAGGTCTACAGTAAAGCGTCTACATTCTCCCTTCTTAATTTGCACCATTTGGTGAGCATTATACACAGCTCCCAAAACAGCTTTTAGCTCGAGGAAAAATTCTCCTACAAAGTCTTGATCTGTTTCATTCACACATTCGAATACTAGGCGTCTCCAGCCTGTTTCTAGCTTCTTGGTAACAACATGTCTTATAATCATTTTTTTGCGTTAAATACGGTTAATAGTTGTGATAATTTCCACTCAAGCTCTGCTATTTTACGTTGGTAGTGGAGCTGTCGGAGTGGGTCGCTAACATTCTTTAGTTGTTTGCGAGCTTTACTTAGGTTACTACGACAGTTGTCGATATCCTGACTAATTGCCCAAAGCTCTTTGACTTCGATAGCCTTCAAAAACTCGCTTTCGTCGATTCCCTTGGATTCAACAGGCGTTTCCTGACTTTCGGGCAAACAGCCGTTTTGCTGGATAAACTTTATCTTGGAATTGTATTCTTTCCAAACGTTGCGCAAAGCCAATATTTCGGATACGATATCCGGGCAATTTTCGTGTTCGGGGATTGTGTGGAGCTGGTTACTGAGCGTAGCTTTTTTGGCATGCGCCTCATCTCGCTTTTTGATTAGACTATCTAACAAGCTCTTGACTGATTCGGTCAATTCGGGCGCTTGAATAGTCGTAGTCGAAAAGCTGCTTTGAGGTGCTTCAAAAGCTGCTTTCTGAGCTTTGTGAGGCTCTTTGGGTACTTGGTAGGCACGCAGGTTCTCAAGGATTTGCTCTGCATCATCAAGCTGCTTTTGAGTAGCTAAACCATCTTGATGTTGCCTTTTTAATAACCGCAGGTTGGCTTTTGCAATGTGCAATTGCTGTATGTGTTCTTCGTTGGTCATAAGCTTTTTTCAGCAAGATAACCCAAGAATAACTGCCACCTTTGGACTACATTACAAGCCCGTTTGCCTTTAACATTTGGTACGAAACCAAGTGTTTTGTAAACCCTAAAATTTCATTGAAATAATCCATTTCCTCTATGTAACGCAGAGGCTCTTGTCTCAGCAGGTCGTTCCCCTCAATCCAATCTTTATGTAATACTAGGTGGTGTACAAGCGTTAAACCCAACTCTTCAACATCGAATTTTGAGGAGTGAAGTAACGCTGTAATAGAAGCTCTGTCGGTAGGATTTTCCATAAAATAAGCCGATTGGTCACTCCTGATTAATTACATTGAAACAACGTACCTAATAGCGGACTTGCACCGCAATGCCAATCGGCAATTTCCTGCCGATGCGGTACGTTGTAATTCAAGAAGTAATTAATCAGGACTGCAAACATACAAAAAAGAGTCTATAGATATTACACCTACAGACTCTTTTTCCTATTGTTCGTCACTTTCGGTCTCTTCCTCTTCCTGACCCGACTTCTTTTTTTCTTCTTCAGCTTTTTTTCTAGCAATTTCTGCGACTTTTTCAGCTTCTTCTCGTTCTTGTCTTTCGAGTCTCTCTTTAGCTTTCTCTGCTGGGGTTTTTCTTGGTAACTGAACATCCTCCGTTTGTGGTACCTCCAATTTAGGTAAGGCTTTAATCAAGACTACTAAACCATCTGGAGTTTCCAGCACCTCTGCGTCAACGGGATATTCTTTTTTATTTACCTCGTCTATCACTACAACGCTAACTTTGGGTAAGGTCTTTTCAGTAGTTTCAATTGATTCATTTTGATTTGGGCTTTCTGCCTCTTTTTGCTTTGCCATTTGGGTTTTGTGTATTTAAAGGGTTTA
>NZ_JBMLSD010000272.1:0-6239 GCF_049240685.1 Flectobacillus sp. | reverse complement strand
AATGAAAAAAATGAGGGATTATTTTTCATATAAAAAATAATCCCTCATGGTTACCATTAATACTTTAAAGCGGAAACTCCCCAGAGAAAAAACCTACAAATCTCCACAATTCTTGGATGTCATCTTCCATCACAGGATAAGGAGCGTAGCGTTCATTGGTTGACTTAAGGATAAGCACATTTTTTTCGTTGAGATAGTTGAAAACTTTTTTCAAAACTACGCCTTCATCCTTTGTTACAACAATACAAATCGTTCCATTTTTGACGGTACGCCAATTATCAACGTATTCGGCAAACACCAAAGAGCCTTCTCTGAGAGGTAACATAGAATCACCTTGAATTGGGAAAACCCGATACTTGCGATCTTTTGGGAGAAACGGTACATTAAAAATCGGTAGGCGGCTAATATAATCAATATCGCCATAACCATTAGAGTACCCTGCAACTGCCTTTATTGGGACAAACTCTATATTTTCCTCATTTTCGTTATTGACAGTCGTGGCCAATATACGAAGTTTATCCTCCTGTCTCTTTGTTGGTTGATTGGTGGCCAAATCTTTGGTAAGCATATCATCAACGCTCACGTTGAAATAAGTCGCCAGCTTAATCAAATCAGCATAGCGTGGTTCAGCACGACCACTTTCATACGAACCGAGTGTAGATTTTTTTAAATCAACTTCCTCAGCAAGTTTCTCCTGCGAAACTTTACCGTCCAATTGTTTACGAAGGTACTGCAGGTTTTGGCTAAAAAAAGTATCCATTGTATATATATATCTAATTCCTAAAGTGAACACGCATTATTTGTGCAAAAACATTGTACAAAAATACCATATTTAGTCATGATTTCGCACTTTATCTGATAATATTCGTTGAAATGGTGTAAAATGGTAGGCAATTTATAAGTGTGGGCCTTATGTAGAATGGTAGGTAAGTAAATTTATAGATAAGAATGGTTATTTCAAAACAAAATTACAAGTTAAATTATTCATTTATTAGCCAGAATACAAAACAGGAGTCGTATCAATCTAGCGATTGAGCGAATGAGACATGCTTATAAACTTTTCATTCTAGCAATAGAGACGCAATCACTAGGCCTTTACTGCTAGAATGAAAACTTAGAACAAAGTATCAATTTGTACTTTCGGAAAGATGGATGTTTTCGATAAAGATTTTTCTTAAATATCTGAATAATCTGTAGGTCTTAAAAATCGAGTATCATTTTTAGAAACATTATGCTGATATTTGGGCATAGACGATAAGGTTTTCCATTCAGGGTCAGCACTGAAGGCCTTCCAATGAGCATCTCTATCAGCCTTATTTTCGAAAGTAGTCATATAAATTAAGTTTGGCATGGCAGCCCCCGAAACTACCTCAGAATAAAATACCGCATTAAAGTTTAACCTTTTAAATAATTTCACCTCGCCACCTGCATTAAACATATCTACTTTGTTTACATACAACTTTTCGCTAGGTCCTTCATAACTTCTAAATTCATATACTCTCTCAGATTTTGGACCTGATAAATTGGGCATTTGGAAATGAGGTTGATCAACAAAAGCTCTCATCAAGATAGATTCCATGCGAGAATAAACTGGCTTGTCCCAAGGGGTATCGATATAGTCTTTGCCTTCTTCCAGATAAGTTTTATCTTTCATTAATTTTGCCTCCAAATTTGACCATTCATCTTGAGACTTGAACGGAATAAATACATATACCAATTTCTCAGCGGGCTCGGCTGCATCAGGAGCAAGGATTGGCTTGAATACACCCACCTTTTCAATTCCAGCACGATGCATGGCAGGCAAATAGGCATTTTGAAGATAATTATCAAGACGAGACTCTTGCTCGGCTGTTTTTAATTTATAAATAATCAGTTGATAAAAATCGCGTTTGGGTGCTACCGCAAAGGAGTCTGTAACTTGAAGGATTGAAATCAACAATGCCAATACAAGCACAAGTTTGGTACTGAATACATGTTTCATCTTTTTAGTATAATTAGTGAATAATGTTTGGATATATAGTTAAAACAAGAAAGGATTGTTTTTTACTGATAAACTTAACAAAACTAGAAAGAATTAAAACAGTATCTACCATGATTTATCATAGAACGTGGTACGCAAAATAAATTTTAATTTTAAGGCAACAGGCTTTAGGCCTTAAACCAAAGAAAAATAGATATCTTTTATGAAATCATAAACGACAAATCGCCCTATGAGGAGTTATATCCTTATAGGGCGATTTGTCGTTTATTGAATAATTTTTATCTGTTGCGGCTCTTAAGCAATCGCACTTTCTCCCAGAACTTCACAAATCATACTATTGAGCATGAGCACAAACTTTGTTCCATCTAGCAAATCACGCAACTGTACAATTTCACAAAGCGTCAGCTTCCAAGAAAGCTGTGCCTGAGGAGCTTCTACTAACTCATAATCAAAATTATCGGATAAATTAAATATCATTTCATGAATATCTACCGACAAAACTTTTCTGCGAAAAGCCAAAAAATCTTGAATCCTAAAAATAGCAAGCATCCCATTGAATTGCACATGAATTCGGTTAGTCAAATCACATTGATAAGTACTTCCTTTTGAATTTTGATATAACTCGTGTAATGCTGAATACGCCATAAATTGTTTACTTTTTGATAACACTACAAAGTTAATAGGAGATTCATTACAACACAATAGTTATTTAAAATAAGTCTAAATAAATATTCGATTATTTATCCCAAAAAAAGGCTACCGTTTGAGTAGCCTTTTAATAACATTTAAAATGTGGTGGTAATCTGGGTATGTAATGACAATTTACATCATTAAACCCAATTATACCACATTAATCTACAATTTTACTTTTTCCATTTTAGGAGCAAAAAAATGCATAGCCATCCAAGCAAGTAAATATGCCACCGAACAAATAATGAAAATGACATTATAGCCAATATTTATATCGCCTGCTTTTTTGTACGAATCCAAAAGATAGCCTACCAAAATAGGAAACAATATCCCCCCTACCGAGCCAGCCATACTACCAATACCCACAACAGAACTAATTGCTTTGCGAGGGAACATATCCGAGGCAGTAGTAAAAATATTGGCACTCCAAGCCTGATGCGCCGCCATAGCCAAGGCGATTAATCCAACGGCTTGCCAAATATTGGTGCAGTATTGAGCAAAAAATACAGGCACAACCGCCACCGCAAAACTCAACATAGATGCTTTTCGAGCTCTAAAAACAGTCCAACCTTTTTTGATTAAATAACCTGATAAATAACCACCACCGATACTGCCAATTGTGGTAGCAGTATATACTACAATTAGCTCGATACTAGGCTTTTTCAAATCGAGTTGGAATCTTTCGGCAAAATAAGAAGGTAACCAATAAAGAAAAAACCACCAAATAGGGTCAGTAAACATTTTACCAAAAACAAAAGCCCAAGTTTGACGGATACCAAATAATTTTATCCATTTAACAGATTCAGTATTTTCTTGCTCTTGCTCATCGGCATCGCTATTGATGTATGCTAATTCCTGAGTACTCAATTTTGGATGCTTCGTAGGTGTTTCATAGTATAATTTCCAGAAAATCAACCATATAAATCCAACACCTCCCGTAATGATGAAAGCCTCGCGCCAACCATAAGCACCCAAAATCCATGGAACCATAATTGGTGCGACAACAGCACCTATGTTTGCCCCCGAATTGAATATACCAGTGGCAAAAGCACGTTCCTTTTTAGGAAACCATTCTGCCACCGTTTTGATGGCAGCAGGGAAATTGCCTGATTCTCCCAAACCCAGCAACATCCGCATACTAGCCAAACCGAAAGTTGAGCTTACCGCCGCATGCAATACCGCAGCCAAACTCCACCAAATGACGGATATGCTATAACCCAACTTGGTTCCAATCTTATCGATGATTCTACCAAAAAATAAAAAACCTGTCGCATACGCCGCTGTAAAGGCCATGATTACCTGCCCATAATCAGACTCGCTCCAATTAAATTCCTTTTCAAGAGTGGGTTTTAATAAACCAATTACTTGGCGGTCGAGGTAATTGATAGTAGTGGCAAAAAAAAGTAAGAGAACTATTCTCCAACGGTATTGTGGAATTTTAGAATTCATAAAAAACAGTTTAGGGTACATTGCCCAGACTAAAAGGCCTGCCAACGAACATTTTGATGATTAGAGTTATTGATTAAAGGCACGTTGCAGGGATATTTACCCATACAATCTTTGATAAGTTTGTACACAAAATTAAATTTAAGTACCCGGCTCAAGGCTGTAAGCCGTAGGCCTTCGGTAATAGATCTTTATAATTTCATAAAAAACGCTTTTTTTTAGCTTAGGGCATTCAGTTATGAGCCTTTGACAAAAACAAAGCTATTATTACTAAAAAACCATTTAACCCTCTTTGCCTTGTGCCTTCAACACAAAACTTAAATCTAATGATGTACGACTACTTATGTATCATTTATTTTACATTTTTTTATATTAATTCCATTTTTTTTAGCACATTTGCATCTATAGTCTCATATTGAGACAATTGAAGAATTTTATTTTTACTATCCATTTCAATAAAAACTTTTCAGGGTTTATTGCCTGTGAAAAGACATTAAAATCTCCTATTTAATCATGAAAAAAAATATTTTACTGAGCGCCCTGCTAGCTGTTAGCGTATTGGCTACTTCATCGAAATTAAGCGCTCAAGCAGACCCCTTGGTAGCAGGTAAAAATATTGCCGTTACCAATACCGATTTGGGCAAAGTGAGAGGTTATATTCACAACGGTACCATCATTTATAAAGGTATACCTTATGCACAAGCTGAAAGATTTATGCCTCCTACACGACCCAAAGCATGGAATGACCTTAGAAGCTCGACAGCCTATGGCCCTGTTTGTCCTACAGACCCCACCACCACGGTATTTGACCCTTTAGAATTTGCCTTTAATCATAATTGGGGTTATTCCAACGAAAACTGCCAAACTCTCAATATCTGGTCACAAGGGATAAATGATGGAAAAAAAAGACCTGTAATGGTATGGTTACACGGAGGGGGCTTTAGTGCAGGCTCAGCCATTGAGTTGCCATCTTATGAAGGAGAAAATTTGAGCAAAAAAGGGGATGTAGTTGTGGTATCAATCAATCATAGACTAAACGTACTTGGATTTTTAGATTTGTCATCATTTGGTGAAAAATATAAAAAATCAGCGAATGTTGGAATGATGGACATAGTAATGGCATTAGAATGGGTAAAAAACAATATTGCCAATTTTGGTGGAGACCCCAATAATGTAACCATTTTTGGTCAATCAGGAGGTGGAGCCAAAGTAACCACCTTAATGTATGCCCCTACTGCCAAAGGATTATTTCATAAAGCAATTAATCAAAGTGGTAGCTATCGACAAAGCTTTTTGGAGCAAGAAGATAGTCGAAAAGTCGGAGAGGCCTTACTGGAAGTGTTGGGTCTGAAACCCTCTCAGGTAGATTCTCTACAAAAAATCTCTTACGAAAAGCTGAATGAAGCCAGCAAAAAAGCTATCGCCAAAGTTCAAGAGCAGATGAAAAAAGATGGGAAGGCATTTGTGGGTGGTGGTTTGGGTTGGGGACCAGTTCATGATGGCGACTTTTTGCCCTACCAGCAAGTTGACCCAGCGGGATTAGCCATTTCGAAGGATATCCCTTTTTTAGTGGGTTGTACCAAAAACGAATTTATGGCTTCGCTAATAAATCCCGCCATTCGTGATTTTACCAAAGAACAAGCCGTAGAGTTTCTCAAAATACGTTATGCCAACCAAACAGATGCTTACTTGAAAGCGGTTGAGAAGGCCTATCCAAACACCACAAAACCATCTGATTATATCGATATAGATTTGGCAGCATTCAGACCAGGAATGGTAAAACATGCAAACTTAAAAGCAGATTTTGGAGGAGCTCCCGTATATGCCTACCTATTTACTTGGCAGTCGCCAGTAAATGATGGAATGTATAAAGCTGTTCACTGTATTGAATTGGGTTTTGTATTTAATAATATCGACCGTTGTCAAGAAATGACAGGTGGTGGCAAAGAAGCAAAAATCTTGGAAGATAAAATGAGTTGGGCTTGGATTAACTTTGCTCGTACGGGAAACCCCTCACACAAAGGTTTACCAGCATGGCCTGCCTATACTTCACAAAATGGCGCTACGATGCTTTTCGACAATAAGATAGAAGTAAAAAATCATCATGATAAAGAATTGCTGG
>NZ_JBMLSD010000271.1:0-3038 GCF_049240685.1 Flectobacillus sp. | reverse complement strand
AAAACATATCTATCGTTACTATAATACATTTTAACACTCTGTGCCTTGTGCCTGTTGCCTTGTGCCTAAACCAGAAAAATTAAATCTAATTCTGCACGATTACTTAACTGTTTATTCTAAACAGTGATATACTGTTAACTAATACCTTCGCTTTACTTAATTTTTATAACTTTGTCAGTATAGACTTATTCTTACAAGAAAATGATTCAGATAGAAATATTTACATTTAATCCTTTCCAAGAAAACACCTACATTCTATGGGACGAAACCTTAGAATGTGTGATTATCGACCCGGGTTGTCATGTGTATGAGGAACGTAAGGCATTGACAGATTTTATTTCAGAAAAAAAGCTAAAACCCGTCAAATTACTCAACACCCATGCTCATATCGATCATATTTTGGGTAATGCATTCATCAAAAGAAACTATAACATTAGCTACTTTTTACACGAAAAAGACCTTCCCGTATTAAATTCAGCACCTGATAGGGCTGCATTCTGGGGATTTCCTGCCTATGAACATGCTTCAGTAGATGAGCATTTGGAAGAAGGGAAAGACATCAGCTTTGGGAATAGCACTCTACAAGTTTTCTTTACGCCAGGACACGCTCCTGGGCACGTAGTGTTTTATGCCCAAAAGCAAAATTTTGTAATTGGCGGTGACGTCTTGTTCAAAGGAAGTGTAGGACGTACCGACTTGCCCCTTTGTAGCTTTGCCGATTTAGAAAAAAGTATAAAAACAAAATTATACACCCTTCCCGACGAAACCGTAGTTTATCCTGGACATGGACCAAGTACGACAATTGGTTTTGAGAAAAAAAATAATCCATTTGTCAGACTTTAAGCACAACCTAGCATGTTTTCAATCAAAAATCATATCCCTAATGCACTCACATGTGGAAATTTACTTTGTGGGATTTTTGGGTTAAATATTGTTCTTTCCACGCCAGATTTTATCAACCAGCCCGATAAATTAATTTTGCCTTCAATCCTAATTGGTGCGGCATTAGTCTGCGACTGGCTCGATGGCTTTATTGCACGCTTAGTTGGTGCTCAATCTCCTATTGGTAAAGAATTAGATTCACTAGCCGACATGGTAACATTTGGTGTTTTGCCAGCCTTTATCATGCTAAAGCTTATCGAAGGAAGTTGTACAACTGGAACTTGTACGGTAGGGTTAATGGGTTTTTATAAACCTTATATTGCTTTTGCGCTAGCCGTATTTTCGGCATTACGATTAGCAAAATTTAATGTAGATACCCGCCAAAGTCATTCGTTTATTGGAGTGCCTACCCCAGCCAATGGCATGGTAGTGGCATCGTTGCCGTTGATTTTGGTATATCATCCCGAATACCGTGAGTATGTACTCAATTACAATGTTTTGATTATCTATTCTATTGTAATGTCTTACTTGTTGGTAGCAGAACTACCGCTTTTTGCTTTGAAATTCAAGAACTTTGATTGGAAGTCTAATCAGGTCAAATATATCTTTTTAATACTTTCATTAGCATTAATTTTGGTCTTCAAATTCGTGGCAATTCCATTGATTATCTTTGTCTATATCTTGATTTCGATTGGGGATAATATAATTGGGGAGAAAAAGTAACTATTTCCAAAATCACGAAAAGAGCTTCTTTTAAACAAAAGTTTGGAAGAAGCTCTTTATATTTTAGGTAAGATGGATTTCTAACTACTTTTTGTTTAGCTATGAACCAACACTGAAAAAGATAATTTTTTCCTACTTTTACACAAATATTTAAGTAAAACAGTAAGGGGAAAATTTTCAAAAGAAAAATACACTTTTGTTATTTTTCTTTAATATCAACAGCAAACTAATTCACTTGGCAAAAATATGTATTATTCAAAAATTGTGGGACTAGGACATTACGTTCCTGAAAATGTAATTTCTAATCAATACCTCGAAAGCATTATGGATACCAACGACGCTTGGATTACTGAGCGAACAGGTATCAAAGAACGTCGATATTTTACTTATGGTAAGGACACGAATGCCTCAATGGCTACCGAAGCTGCTAAAATTGCCATCGAACGTGCAGGGCTATCGCCTCAGGAAATTGATTTTATTGTTTACGCTACCATTACCCCCGACTACTATTTCCCAGGGCCAGGCTTTGTATTACAGCGCAATTTGGGCATGCAAAACGTCGGTGTCCTAGATATTCGTGACCAATGCTCTGGATTTGTATACGCGCTCTCAACAGCAGACCAATTTATTCGTTCGGGAATGTATAAAAACATTTTGGTCATTGGTGCCGAAATACAATCTACCTTTCTCAATCATACCACCGAAGGAAGAGGCGTGGCGGTTATTTTCGGCGATGGTGCAGGTGCAGCAGTCGTACAAGCAACTACCGACCCCTCGCATCGAATTCTTTCGACGCACTTACACGCCGATGGTACGTATGCCGAAGATTTGTACGTAAAAGACCCCGGAAGTAGCCGTCCGAAGCGTTTTTATGATGATTTGTTTAAAGATAAAAATACTGGAGAAGTAATAATGAATGGAAATATGGTGTTCAAACATGCCATTGTTCGTTTCCCTGAAGTAATAAAAGAAGCTTTAGAACAAAATAATTTAACTCCAGAAGATATTGATCTATTAGTGCCACATCAAGCCAATCTTCGTATTTCGGAATATGTGCGCCAACAAATGGGCTTGCCAGAAGAAAAAGTGATGAATAATATCCAAAAATATGGCAATACCACCGCAGCATCTATCCCAATTGCCTTGAGCGAAGCTTGGGAAATGGGAAAAATCAAAGACGGTGATTTGGTATGTCTGGCAGCCTTCGGAAGTGGATTCACATGGGGCTCCGCCTTGATTAGATGGTAAATTTTTAATTTGAAGACTAATCAATTTGAAGATTTGTCAATTTGAAGATTTGAAAATGTTTCGTAGATAGAGAATAAGGTCGATAAATAGAGCTAAACAACCTCATATTTTTTATCAATCCTATCAATTAAATAGGAAAACGTTATTAGTTAACAGTCTAATTACTGGACAAAAAGAGAAAAGGT
>NZ_JBMLSD010000270.1:0-3932 GCF_049240685.1 Flectobacillus sp. | reverse complement strand
TGCCTCTTTGCCTGTTGCCTGATTACTACAATACTCCTTCAATAAAATCTATCAACAAACGAATACCAAAAGCGGTACCCGCACGACTTGGAACAAATTCGGTATCGCCAAAGGCTGTGCCAGCAATATCGAGGTGTGCCCAATTGGTATGATTTTCGGTAAATACTTCTAAAAACTTGGCTGCAGAGATAGCCCCCGCCATTGGTTTTCCTGAATAGTTTTTGACATCAGCGATATCCGAAGCAATATCCTCTTTGTACAAATCCCACAAAGGCAATCTCCACAGACGTTCCCCTGTGCGCGAACCAGCATTGCTCAAATGATTAGCTAATTGGTCATTATTGGTAAACAACCCAGCCGCATGATAACCCAATGTAGCGATGCAACTGCCTGTCAAAGTAGCCAAATCTATCAGATAATCAGTCTTGTAGTTTTTGACCATATACCCCAATCCATCTGCCAAAATCACACGCCCTTCGGCATCTGTATCGATTATTTCGATGGTTTTACCCAAATACGAACCAATAACATCACTCGGCTTAAAAGATTTGGCGTCTACTGCATTTTCACAAGTTGGCACTACACCGATAATATGTATTGGTAGCTTGAGTTTAGCCGCTAATTCTACTGTACCCAACACAGCAGCAGCACCTCCCATATCCGATTTCATAAGGTGCATATTCGTTGAGGATTTGATAGAAATACCGCCCGTATCGAAAGTTACGCCCTTACCTACCAAACCAATTGTTTTTTGTGGCAAAGGAAAACGGTATTCAACTACAATCATCGCTGGGTCATGCTCGCTTCCTTGACCTACCGCCAATAATGCCTCAAAACCATCTTTTTCCAAAGCAGGTCGGTCGATGATATGGGCAACATAACCAAATTTTTGCGCAGAAGCTACAGCCCAATCACACAAGACTTGCGGTGTTTTTTTGTTGGCAGGAGCATTCATCAAATCAAAAATCTCCATCTGTGTTTCGGCTGTGGCAATACCTTTATCGACTAAATTTTGGGCATTTTCACCGAATAATTCACCTGTAACAAGAGTAATCTGCCCATTTTCGCCAAAAACCTCTGAAGGCGTTTCGCTTTCTGTTTTGTAGAGTTTGCTGTTGTATTGTCCTAGTACGATACCATTGGCTACCCATTCGAGCTGTTCAAGATTCAAAGTATCAACCACTACATCAACTTTGGCGGCTATTCTTGTTTTTTGGTGATGAAAGAAATAGCGTAAAGCCTTGATTACTTGTGCAGAGTCAGCATTTTTTCCTAGTCCTAAGAAAAAAACTTTTTGCCCTAGATTAGTATAAAAAGAGAAGGTTTCCTTGAGGTCGGCCTTAAACTCCTTGGCTAAAATATCCGCATCAAATACTTCAGATTGTGCAATAGATAGTAACTGTGCAGATAAATTATCGCTTTGATTTAATACATATAAACGGCTTTGTGCCTGTGTATCGAGAGAAGAAGAAAGAATAATAGACATGGTTTTAAGAGTTTATGGCAATCGGGTAATAGCTATTGGCCTTACTGACCACCAGTGGATATCAACCAAAAATGCCACCTTAGAGGGTGGCATTTTATAAGAATCAATTAATATTCGTCTTCATTAAAGAAGAAGTCGTCCTTTGTAGGATAATCTGGCCAGATTTCTTCGATGCTCTCGTAAGGTTGACCGTCATCTTCCAATTCTTGTAAGTTTTCGACTACTTCTAATGGCGAACCTGTACGAATCGCATAGTCAATTAATTCATCTTTTGTTGCTGGCCAAGGAGCGTCTTCTAAGTAAGATGCAAGTTCTAGTGTCCAATACATATTCTTTCTCTAAATTTGGTTACTGGTTAAACGAAGGTAATAGAGCAATCTACTGACTATAAATCAATTATGTCTTTTATAAATGCTTATTTTACCCCTATTTTTTTGATTGATTTAATAGGACTGCAAAAGTACAAGTTTTTTGAAATTACCAACATTACTAGTTTGTAATTATTTAGATAATTCAAATAAATTTTCAAAATGATAAATACGGGGCTATTTGTCTACCTTTTTTCTTTATTTCTACAAAAAAGCCCAAATATTATCTCTATTTTGATTTTCTCATGCGTAATTAACTAATTTTTCTATAAAAAAGTATATTCAAAACCCTGTTTTTTTATGAAAAGTGCCTATATTTTTCGGGTTTTCCCTTAAGAAATAGATAACTAATTGATAATGAATCTGTAGACACTTATTTCCGAAGAAAAATATTCCCATGACTATTTTACTAAAACAAAATTCGCGACATGGAGGCGAATCTCAACTATATTTGTGATATTGTTTACACTACATGAATAATTCACACTCTACAAAACATTTTAGCATGAAAAAGCTTTTTTACTACGCACTATTCTTATTATTCTCACCTGTAGCCCAAGCCCAATTTATCAAAATCGACAATGGTGTTCTGTTTAGTTCGTTCAGAAATGAGCTCAAACTCGATATTCTTACTCAAAGAAATACTAGTTATGCCACCGCCCTCGGTATTGATTATTTACAGAAGAAGCACTTTTATTTATCTTCTCAAATAGGATATCTACAAATTGGTGGGCATGAAAAAAACGATGCCCTTGCAGGTACAGGATTTGGAGAGGCTTGCGAACAAACAAGTTTTGTTCATCTCAACACTCAGTTTCGCTATTTGATTTTTACAGAAAAACCCTTTAGCCCTAGCTTTTTTGTTTCGCTTGGTCCATTTGCCAATATTCTTTCAGGGAAAAAAGCGTTCAAAAGTTATTACCAAGGTTATGACTTCCAAAATCTTTACGGAGGTCTAAAAACCGAACTCGGCATTACCAAAGACTTTCGTCGCCTAAGATTAGGACTTGTCGGAAGTTATTTGTACAACCTCTCTCCCACGGCCAAATCTTCAGCACTTGGGCTAAACAGTCCTAGCTACAGCATGATGTTTACCCTTGGCTATCGCATCTGAGCTATTCAAATAGGAATATTCGGTCTTTTTTTACCGTTAAAAAAATCTCATTAGGCACTTATTAAATTTTTTTATTAAATGATTCATCAAAAATCCTGCGAAATGATACCTTTACATATATTTTAAAAATCCCATTTTTCTGAAATACTTTATGAAAATTGAAATTTGTGCTTACTCGCTCGAATCGTGTATTGCGGCCGAGCAAGGAGGCGCTAATCGTATCGAATTGTGTGCTTCGCCTTATGAAGGTGGCACAACACCATCAGCAGGACTTATCCAACTAGCCAAACAACACACCACCATTGGCGTTCATGTCATGATTCGTCCACGTGGCAGCGATTTTTGTTACTCTGCGCTTGAACTAGAGCAGATGAAACAAGATATGCTTGTAGCTAAACAACTAGGAGCCGACGGTTTTGTTATAGGCATATTACAAAAAAATGGTCGAGTGAACGTCGAGCAAACAAAAGCTTTCGTCGAATTAGCTCATCCCCTGCCTGTTACCTTTCATCGCGCTATTGATATGACGCCAGATTACCTTCAGGCGCTCGAAGATATCATTGAGGCGGGTTGTAAACGTATCCTAACTTCGGGTCAAAAAAACTTAGCAGAAGAAGGCGCAGAGAATCTAAAAGCTTTGATTAAACAAGCCAATGGAAGAATTGAAGTGATGATTGGGAGCGGGGTCAATGTACGAAATGCCTTAAAACTTGCGGCACTAGGCGCTGATGCCCTACACTTTACGGGCAAGTCGACCAGAGATTCGGAAATGGAGTTTAGGAAAGAAGATATTGCGATGGGCGGGCTTTCGGAAGTACCCGAATATGGCGTAATGTATTCGAATGTCGAAAAAATCCGTGCCGTTGTAGCGCTATTCAAATCGGCATAGCAATTTTGAGTTTTGTTTTTAATGATTGAGAAACAACTTAAGTTAGTAGGCAAAATAGAATTTAATTTTTGTGCC
>NZ_JBMLSD010000269.1:0-1702 GCF_049240685.1 Flectobacillus sp. | reverse complement strand
TTTAGCATTGGGCATCTGACAAAAATATATCTATTGTTACTAAAAAACAATTTAACACGTTTTGCCTTGTACTTGATGTATCGTGCCTTCAACCCAAAAACTTAAATATAATTCTGCACGAATACTTTTATACCAGTATGATGCAAACGGAACATTTCGCCTTTCAACGTCAAAAATAGCAAAATAGGTCGTTGTATTTACTGTGGTTTTAGTTAAAATGTGTTAAAATGCCTATTTTATACTTGCGATTTACCTGTTTTTGTTAAAGACATGAAAAAATTCGATACGCTTCTTTCACAAAAACTTTCTAGCAAACAAGAAAAAACCTCACAGGGGGTATCTGTGAGGTCTATCTATAGACATTAGACACCTTCAAACTGACGTAGGAATCTTACGTCGTTCTCCGTAAAAAGCCTTAAATCTTTGATGCCATATTTCAACATTGTGATACGTTCGATTCCCATGCCAAAAGCAAAGCCTGTATATTCTTTTGAGTCGATACCACAGTTTTCTAGTACGTTTGGATCTACCATGCCCGAACCAGCGATTTCTACCCAGCCAGTATATTTACAAACATTACAACCTTCGCCTTTACAAATCAAACATGAAATATCAATTTCGGCAGAAGGTTCGGTGAATGGAAAATATGAAGGACGATAACGCACCTTCGTATCTTTACCAAACATTTCTTTGGCAAAATGGTAAAGTGTATCTTTAAGGTCTTTGAACCCTACATTTTTGTCGATATAAAGGCCTTCTACTTGGTGAAATAAGCAGTGAGCTCGCGCCGAAATGGCCTCGTTACGATACACACGACCTGGCATAATAGAGCGCAATGGAGGCTGTTTTTGTTGCATCAAACGAATTTGGACATTTGATGTATGTGTACGTAACAACACATCATCAGCAACATCCCCTCCTTTTTTCTCTATAAAGAAGGTATCTTGCATTTCGCGGGCAGGGTGGTTTTCGGCAAAGTTTAGCGCTGTAAAGTTGTAGAAATCCGTCTCGATTTCGGGACCATCAGATACATTGAAACCCATTTTTTCAAAAATCTCAATGATTCTTGCACGAACTACACTCAATGGATGCAATGTACCGTTTTCTTGAGGAATCACTGGTAAAGTCAAATCAAACTCAATACTAACAGAACTATCAGACGAAGCTTCCAACAAAGCCTGCATCTCATTAAATTTATTCTGAGCAAAGTCTTTCAGACCGTTTAATTGCTGACCAATCTCTCGGCGTTGTTCTGCTGGAACATTTTTTAGTCCATCAAAAAGCTCCCCAATCACACTCTTACGTCCTACATAAGCTATGCGGAATGATTCTAGCTGCTCTTTGCTGTCAATTACATAAGCTTCCACCAGCTGATGAATCTCTTGAATTTTCTCTTGCATCTATTCTAAATATCTTAAGTAAATGGCTTTTTCATTCCCAAAAACCTTGAATCTTCAACATCATGATGTTCAAGAATAATTATTGGGTCTGCAAAATTAACAATTTAAGCCAAAGCAACGAGGATTTAAGGAGAGGTTTTTCAGAAGTTATTGGGAAATTGAAAGAGTAAGCACAAAGACGCTATTGGTTAGTAAGCAATTGCGCCGAATGAGGTTTAGGTTTGCAGGCAATAGGCTTTAGGCATTAAGCTATAAGCTAAAGAAAAAAAGGCGTTTTATGAAAGTATAAAGACCTTTTGCCT
>NZ_JBMLSD010000268.1:0-4142 GCF_049240685.1 Flectobacillus sp. | reverse complement strand
TTGCCAAACTAGACAAAAAATACAAAGCCGATATTCGTAGTATCGAAACAGACAACATTCGAGATATCTTTCAGATTGAACAAAAAAGCGAAATAAAGAGTCGTCATTCGATAGTGGTTTCGTCGCAGTGCTTTTCTACTAAAAATGATGGCACTTTTGTACGTATGAACGACCTCGATGGAGATGAAATCGTAGGGTTTCCTTTAGAATCACTACGAGGTAACTCGAGATACGGCTTGGTCGAAAATTATCACCAAGGGTTTGCACGTATCAAAAAAGACCAAGTATTCGGTTTTTTGAACTACTGTGGCGACGAAGTAATCCCATGTCAGTTTGAAAAAGCCGAAAATTTTAATGATGGAAAAGCATTAGTAAAAAAGTTTGAATGGTACTTTATCGACGTTTATGGCAACGAAAGCGAATCTCTCGAAAACGTGGTTGATGCCAAAGCCTTGAAATATGGCATAAGCGTGGCAAAATTCAAAAACGGAAAATTTGCCTTAATTGACAATACCTACGACCAAACCAAAAAAGTTTTGTCCGAGTATTTTGATGAAATCGTTCCTTTCAATCGTGAATTATTACGAGTAAAATCAGGTAAATTTTTCGGTTTAATCAAATATGATGGTACCGTAAAAATTGATGCCATCTACGATAATCTGAGTGCCACAACCGAACAAGGCAAATGGATGATTATCGAGCAAAATAAAAGAATGGGATTGATGGACACCGAAGGGAATATCCGCCTCAAACCTGTTTTCGAAAGTATTATTCCTATGCCAGTAGATCCAAGTATTGCGAATGTTACACTCGGATTAGCCAAAGATGAAACAGGATTTAAACTAGTTGATTTTAAAGACCTTCGCACAAGTAAATCCTACTTGTCGATTGGCGAATTCAATCGATATGGATTAGCTCCTGTCAAAGATGGAAAATACTTTGGGTTTATTAATACCGACCTCAAAGTGGTAATTGACCCTGTGTATCGCAGCTTGGGCACTTTTAACCAGTATGGCTTAATCTCGGCATGTAAGGACGTGAACAATTCTGTGCGTTGTGGCTATATCAAACACGATGGAACTGAGGTAATTCCTTTGGCCTATGATGAAGTTGCCAACTTTAATAAATTTGGATTGGTGGTTGTCCGCGAAAATGCCAAAAACTGTAGTATTCCTGCTGGTAACTGCAAAGTAGATATGGTGTATGACAAAAATGGTACTGTAGTAATTGGTAAAACTAATGAGGTAGCTCCCATCGGAATACGATATGCCACCACCGATACTATCTTCAATGGGAATTATGTTGTAATCAAAACTTTTTCCCCAAATAAGGATGGCGATGAAGAAATGGAGTTTAACTTGGTTGAACGTCTCACGAGTCGCCGTATTACGACCCAGGGCTATAAGTCGATTCGAAAATTCGATGCCAATCAGCTATTCCCTGTCTTGAAAGAAGGCAAATGGGGCTTGATTGATACTTCTGGCCGTGTGGTAGCCAAACCTGCTTATAAAGAAATGTTGTATTCAACTGAGGGACTTTATGGCGTAAAATTTGACAATGGCAAGTATGGTTTTATAGATAAAAAAGGTAAAGTTCAAATTGCCTTCGATTACGACGAAATACGACCTTTCAACAATGGACTTGCGGTGGTGTCTAAAGGAAATGGCAAACTTGGAATTATTAATCGATTTAATGCCAAAATTGCCCCTTGTTCTTTTAATGAAATAAATATATTGCCTGCCACCAAACAATTTGAGCTTGTAGATTCATCAGGTGGAAAATTCATACTCAACAGCAATGGCGATTGTGTAACCAACTGCACGAAGTTTGATGAAATCCGTAAAATGGCTAATCAATAAAATTTTTTACTTTATTTTTGCAAAATCCATTATCAAATCAGATGATGGATTTTGTTTTTTTAAACCCTTATTTCCTTACCTAAAGGTCGTCTTATTATGTATTTGCAAAACGTAACTTTTAATATCGATACTCAATCCGAAGCAGAATTTTTATCATGGATGAAAACTCAGCATATTCCAGAAATTATGGAAACGGGACTTCCAACAAGCTTCAAAGTACTTAAACTTTTAACAGAGGTGCATAATGGTGGCTCAACCTATTCTTTTCAATATGCATTCGAAACAAAGCAACATTATGATATTTATGAAGCACTCCATTTTGATGGTTTGATTGCCAAGGTTGACCAACGCTATAAAGGAAAATATGTTTTCTTCGCAAGTTTACTACAAGAAATAGATGTCTAGGTATCAATGCTGAGTTGCTGATTACCGGACAAAACTGAATCTACGAGCTCTAGACAGTTATCGTGCAAAATTAGATTTGATTTTTGTGTTTTAGGGACAAGGCAACAGGCACAAGGCAAAGCGTGTTAAAATGTATTTAACGACTACGGACAAGCATTTTCCCCAAAGCCCACCGCCGAAACGATACCTGAAAGCTTAAAGCACAATCTTAAACTTTATTTTTTCAGGCCATAAGCTTTAGGCATTAAGCCGTAGGCTAAAGAAAAAAAGGTATTTTTATGAAAAGATAAAGCCTTTTTGCTTAAGGCATACGGCTTACAGCCTAAGGCACTCAAGTCAAATCTAATTTTGCGTGCTAACTTATCTTAGAAAAAATAAATACTAATTCGGATATATTTTATTTTTCTTCTAGCAACTGAATCAGTTCGCCTAAAGTACGAGGGTCGCTTGGCCTTTTGGCATTTTCCATCACAATTTCTCCTTTCTTATTAATTATCAAATATCTTGGAATAGCCTGAATCTTGAATCTTTTGGCAGCCTCAGAATACCATCCACCCTGTGAGAATAAGTTTAGCCCATCCGAAAGATTGTGCCTCTCAAGCCCTTTTTTCCAAATCACCTCTGACTCGTCCAAAGAGATAAATAAAAACGCAATATCATTCTTAAATTTACTTGGAATCGATTGAATCATCTTCTTTGAAAAGGGAAACTCCTCGATACATGGTTTGCACCACGTAGCCCAAAAATCGATATAAAGCACTTTTCCTTTGAGGCTCGATAAAGCGATGGTATCTCCTTTGATATTGACTGCCCTAAACGAACCATCCTTTGCCTCAAGGATTTTGGCAACCTCTGAGTCCTGCGACTTCAGGACGTTGCCACATTTATTTTTGATAATATTTGCCCAAAGTTCTCCTGATGAAGAAGCCGACAATGCTGCAAACACATTGCGGGCTACCGATGGCAATACTCTGTCACAATTGTTATAAAGTAAAAAAGCCAAATAATATTGGTAACTCAGTAATGGAAGATTATCACGGGCAAAATTATGCTTGTCGGTCATTGACTTACTTTGATCGCGATATTTTTCATAATCATGCGCTTTAGAATTAAAATAAGCTACATAATAATTTAAAAAACTACGATAAGAAGAAGAAATCAGGGCATCGTCTTGCAACTTCTTGGGATTCAAATCGGCCACCAATGTGCTTGGTAAAGCCATAACTTTATTGAGTGACACGTTGGTATTGCCCTTTACAATCGGAAAGGCCAATAAATAATTCCAATAATTCCAACGAATTTGATTTTCAATATAAGCCTTAAACCTAGGAGAAAACTTTTCAATATCTGGATATTTCTTATAAAAATCTGACTGAGCTTTTTTGGCATCAAACAAAGTCATCTCCCATGAATCAATAGCAACATCTTTCATTTGAGCCAATACTTTATCATCATTAAAATTATCAGCAAACTTTTCATTGAACTGTTGCAAAAAATTATTCTCAGCGCTAAGATTACCCTCAATTTTCAAAGATTTAGGCCAATCCTTCCCATCAATTTTCAATTTAACCTCGGCACCTCGTTCCATATAGAGCGTCCATTTCTTTCCTCTAAAACTCAGAACGACAATACCTTCCTCGGCAATTCCGAATTGAAAAGCATTAGAAAGACCAGAGGCAGGTAAATAAAATTCTGATTTTACCTTAGCATTCAAGAAGGATGGATCGTAATACATTTTGAGCGTGTCACGACCCGAATTGCTCATTTCTACCACAATAAGCGATTGCTGAGCAAATATTTGTAGGCTACAAAATAGTAGTGCTAAAACACCTATGATTTTTTTCATAAAAATTTACAATCTTGAATTATTCGAGCTGT
>NZ_JBMLSD010000267.1:0-3812 GCF_049240685.1 Flectobacillus sp. | reverse complement strand
GATGTTATTGGTTAAAAGATTATCGGTTATCGGAATAAAAAAGTAAGTAGTCGTGCAAAATTAGATTTAATTTTTTTGAGTTAGGTACGAGGCAAAGAGTGTGAAACTTTTTAGTAACGATAGATATGTTTTTGCCGAATACCCAAAGCTGAAAACCGAAAGCCCAAAAATTAGATTTAAGTTATGTGTTTAGGCAACAGGCAAAGAGAGTGAAAATGCTTTACCAAACACAATATTTAATTTTTCCAAAATCCACCGCCCAAAGCCATTACCTGAAAGCTTAAAGAGTATTCTATTTCAACTTTACCAATATTTTAAACTAAATTTCATATAAAAACTACTCATACTTTTGATTTCAGAAAAATAACCTATTTTCTTTTGGAAGTAGTTATCAAAGCCACCGCAGTTACAATGATTCCGCCTGCGACAATCATCAAGGGGTGTAACTCCTCACCTGCCAATAACCAGCCCAACAACATTGCCACTAGTGGATTAACATAAGTATAGGTTGATACTAAGGTTGGCGGAGCCACTTTAATCAACCAGTTAAATACATTAAAGGCCACAATTGAGCCAATAACAATCAAATATAGTAAGGCAAAAATAGCCGTTGACTTTACTTCTATTTGAGTAAAATGTTGAAAATCACCCAAAAAGAAGCTTATGACTAAGGACAAACCTCCTCCTATGATCATTTGAATACCCGATAATTGAGGAGTCGAATAGGGTAATCTAGCTTTTTTGAGAATGACCATACTAGCATTAAATGCAATAGTTGCAATGAGCATCAAAACCACGCCATAGATATAATATTGCTCGTATCCCTTGAGTGCCAACTTTTTTAAACTAATCAAAATACCCACCCCAACGATACCCAGTAACGAACCTAAAATCACTTTGGGCTGTGGTTTTTCAATATTCGAAAACCAAAGCATCAGCACCAACACAACAGGACCTAATGCCGAAAATAGTGCTGCATAGCTGGAAGGAATCCATTTTCCTGCAATTGTAAAAAATCCATTTCCCAAGGTAATCATTAATGTACCTGTAAGCGTCATGGTGAGTAAGTGTTTTTTACTAGGTCTTACGTATTTTTTTGAAACCATCGCCCAGATTAAAAGAATGGTTCCGGCACTTAAATTACGAATTCCAGACCCCATGACAGGTGGAAAACTTTGCACCATAAAACGAATGGCCAAATAGGTAGAGCCCCAGACAAAGTACAGGATACCTAAACCTCCCCAAATTTTTAGCTGTTGATTTTGTTCTTTCATCTTGCGAAGTTGGTGATTTTTTGGGAAAGTTTGTGAATTCTTATGATGGCTGTTTATATTTACTTAAATGAATTTTTTCAAGAATGATACTTCTACAAAACATTCATTTGGTCATTACCTGCTAAATTGTATTTTTCAACAAACTACCTTCCGCATGAAAAAAATTTCACTATTGAGTATTGTATTGTTTCTAGTAAGTTTTACTTATTCGTCTCTTGCTCAAAAACTTCCCAGTATCTCTGAAAAAACCAAAGGACTCAAAAAATTTGAAGGCTTCTTACCTTTCTTTTGGGACGAGGATACTGGAAAAATCTGGTTACAAATTGACAAATTTGACAAAGAGTTTTTGTATTATTCTTCGTTACCTGCTGGCTTAGGTTCTAATGATATTGGCTTAGACCGTGGTTTACTAGGCGATGAAAAAGTAGTATTTTTTCAAAAAATTGGTCGTAAAATTCTTCTTACCCAACCCAACTACAAGTATCGTGCGCTTACTAATGATGCCAATGAAAAACGTGCGGTGCAACAATCATTTGCCTCCTCTACTATCTGGGGATTTGTAGCCGAGGCAGAAGAAGATGGAAAAGTATTAGTTGATGCCACAGACTTTCTCATGAGCGATGTTTCTGGAATTGCCGACCGAATCAAAGGAATGAAACAAGGAAGTTACGCTTTGGACAAATCTCGTTCGGCAATGTTTTTGGCAAACACGAAAAACTTTCCGCTAAACTCTGAATTTGAAGTTACATTGACATTCGTAGGTGGTGAAGATGCAGGAGAGTTTGTTCGCTCGGTGGCACCAAGTCAGGATGCTTTGACCTTGCGTGTACATCATAGTTTTTTACAATTGCCTGACTCGGATTACAAACCAAGAGTATTTGATCCTCGTTCTAGTTTTAATGCTATTTCTTATTTTGATTACTCGACTCCCGTATCCGAGCCTATCGACAAGTATTATATAGTTCGTCATAGATTAAAGAAAAAAGACCCTAAAGCTAAAGTTTCTGAAGCGGTAGAACCAATCATTTACTATCTCGACAATGGTACACCAGAGCCTATTCGCTCGGCTTTGATGGAGGGTGCACAATGGTGGAATCAAGCATACGAAGCAGCTGGTTATAAAAATGCCTTTCAAGTAAAATTATTGCCAGACGATGCCGACCCGATGGATGCTCGCTACAATGTTATCAACTGGGTTCACCGTAGTACTCGTGGCTGGTCGTATGGTGCTTCTATTATTGACCCTCGTACAGGCGAAATCATCAAAGGTCATGTAACATTGGGTTCGTTGCGTGTTCGTCAGGACTATCTCATTGCACAAGGTTTGTTATCTCCTTTTGAAAAAGGTGAAAAACTAGACCCAGAAAAAGACCCAATGCTCAAAATGGCATTGACTCGCTTAAAGCAATTGGCGGCTCATGAAATTGGCCATACTTTGGGATTAATGCACAATTATTCAGCAAGTATCAACAATAGAGCTTCGGTGATGGATTATCCGCACCCAACGGTAAAACTCAATAGCAAAGGAGAAGTAGACCTTTCTGATGCTTACGCATTGGGCATCGGAGAATGGGATAAATATTCTATTACTTTCGGCTATCAAGATTTTCCACAAGGCACAGATGAAAAGGCTGCTCTGAACAAAATTATTGACGAAGCTAATGCAAAAGGTTTACTATTTTTGACAGATATTGACGCTCGTCCAGCAGGAAGTCACAGCTCAACGGCTCACCTTTGGGATAATGGTAAAAATCCAGTGGATGAATTAAATAATACCTTGGCGGTTCGTCAAAAAGCCTTAAGTTCTTTTGGAGAAAATAGTATCCGTAAAGGAATGCCAATGTCACATTTAGAGGATGTTTTGGTACCAATTTACAATTACCATCGTTACCAAGTAGAGGCTGCAGCAAAGATTATTGGTTCAGTAGACTACCGTTATGCTTTGCGTGGCGACGGACAAAAACCTAATACCTTGGTAAGTAAAGAAACGCAGCAAAAGGCTTTGGATGCTGTTTTACAAACACTTTCATCAGAAACCTTGACGATTCCTGAATCTATCATCCAATTGATTCCTGCACGTCCTGCGGGCTACTGGCCAAGTCGTGAGTTATTCAAAAAACGTACAGGTCGTGCATTTGACCCATTGGCAGCTGCCGAATCTGCAACTGATTTTCCACTACAATTCTTATTACAACCTGAGCGTGCAAGTCGTATGGTCGAATACGAAGCACGATATGGTAGTCTAGGTTTGGAAGAAATGCTCACTCAATTAATTGAAAAAACTTGGAAAGCCCCTAAAACCACAGGCTTGGCTCGAAAAGTACAGTTTCAAACTGAACAAATTGTATTGACGCATTTGTTGGCATTGAGCATAAACGAAGCCGCTAATTATCAAGTTCGTGCGGTTTGTGGCAAAGCTATCAAAGATTTGAAAGCCTATATCGAAACCCAAAAGAACACGAAAGAAAGCGATTATGCGGCACATTTAGATTACGCTGTAGAAAGAATGAAAAATCCATCTGCTGCGAAAGTAGCTGC
>NZ_JBMLSD010000266.1:0-3767 GCF_049240685.1 Flectobacillus sp. | reverse complement strand
CCCCCCCAAAAAAAATGCCCAACCAAACCCCTCTAATACTCGCATTAAAAGCTAAAAAGTCGAATGTTGAAATACATAAACATGCGGCTTTTCAGATAGTTTTTACTGATGACTATCCCTTTAGTACCACACTCGAAAGTCAGGAGTATCCAGATATCTTTGGGTTTGTAATCAAACCTCAAGTAGCACATGCCTGTGTGTGTAACCAAGGAAATGTGGTTATTCTAAATATCGAACCTTATTCCTTTTTGGGGAAGCTTATTGAAGAACAATTGGGTAATAAAAATGCAGTGGTCTTCTATGCTAAATCCGAATTTCAGCATTTTTTAGGTCTTCAGGAAGGTGCTTTTTCTATCGACAGATTGCTTGATTTAAAAAGCCAAAGTTCAAGCACCAAGCCTTTGGATACCCGAATCGAGAATGCTATCGCATTTATTCATGAGCATTTTAAAGCGGAAAACATCTCGACTCAGGACCTTGCCAATCATGTATTTTTGTCTCCTTCTCGATTAGCTACTTTGTTCAAACAACAAATGGGTAGCAGTATCAGCAAATACCTTTTGTGGACTAGATTGAGAAATGCCATTTTTCAAATTTTAACTACGAAAGACAAAAATCTGACAACGATTGCTTTGGAAAGTGGTTTTTACGACTCTTCGCAAATGACTAAATATATGTACCAATTATTTGGCATTTCACCTTCCAAACTGAAGCAAAAAAGTGATTTGATACAATTTTTAGCAATTGAGACTGCCTAATTTTATGGTACTAAATTTAGTAACCTAGAGCAATCATAACTTTTAAAATAACCTAAAAAATGTACAGAATCATTGTTTCAATCGCATTGTCAGATAGTGGAATCGACACCATCAAATCAACGCCAGAACTTCCTAAAAAGGAAATGGAATTTGTCAATCTTTGGAAGGCCGAAGGTATTTTGGAAAGTTTCTATATTTCTGTAACCAAAAAAGAAGCCGTTCTTATATTTAAAGATATCGACGAAGCTAAATGTAAGGAACTGATAGAGATACTGCCCTATTTTCCCTATATGTCAAAAATTGAATACCTCGGGGTAGATAAGCAATTTTAATAGTGAGTAATCGTGCAGAATAAGATTTAAGTTTTTTATTTTAGTGACAAGGCAACAGGCACAAGGCAAAGAGTGTTAAAATGTTTTTAATGACCACAGACATACATTTTTCCCAAAGCCTACCGCCGAAAGCCGTTACCTGAAAGTTTAAAGCACAATCTTAAACTTTATTTTGCGCACTAACTTGGGTAATTGTGTAAAATAAAATTTAGTAAAGAAAAATCCACAATATATCTACGATTCGCATTGCTATTATGAGCTTATTCTAATAACTGATGTACTGTTACCTAATAACTTACTTTTACTAAATCTATTAAAAACTATTATGACAACAATTGAAATTCAAATAGAAGAGAAAAATAAAATTCTTAAAGGACTTGAAAAAGCTTATGAAAAGCTTTTAGAATTTAAGAAAACTCAAAATAGTGAGTTGATGGTTTTACGGGACAATAAAATTGTCAAAATTAAACCTGAATAAATGACATATCTACCTAACTCTGGTAGCCATTTCGCCATTACATTTCTCCGAAAATTCTTTTATAAAATTATTTTCACAAACCATCTTGAAAGCAATTTGAAGGTGGTTTTGTTTTTGGGAGCTAGGATAAAAGAGCCTAATTCCCTCCTCTCCTACACAAAGTCAAAATCTGCTAATAAGTAATAAAACAGTTTATTGCAGAATTTCAGGGCTGTATTCTTACCATTCATCAAATTATTCATCAAAAATTGATGGCATTGATAGCCATGAATTAAATAATTTCTCATATTAGTGTTGAAGTCACATACTACCTTTAACTTATTGAATCCACCTTGATATGATAAACAAAACTATAATCATCGAAACACAATTGGCTGCAACACCTGAAACTGTTTGGAACTTCTTAACAACCCCTAGTCTATTGGCCGAATGGCTCATGCCCAACAACATCATACTTGAAAAAGGAAGGGAATTCCATTTCAAAACAAAGTCTCGCGTAAAACTTGGCTTTGATGGATTGATAACTTGCCAGATTTTTAAGCTCAAGCAAAATTCCGAAATAAGTTATTCGTGGCAAGGAATACTCGCCCATGAACAACACAGCCTCGAAACTACTGTTACTTGGACAATCGTACCAACAAAAACTACGCACCAAACTATTCTGAGATTAAAGCAAGAAGGATTTATTGGTTTCAAAAATCTTATTCCTTTTGCACTATTACAAAAAAACTGGGAACGATTACTTACCAAAAAGCTCCCAGATGCCATTGCCAAACATGAGGTAGTGTAGCTATTAGTTGTGCGTTAGGCTCTAGGCTCTATGCAATGGATGAGCTTTGGAAAAAGCATGTCCGCGCGGTTAATAAAAATATTTTAACATGCTTTGGCTAGTGCCCATTGCCTAATTTCTAAACTAACAAATCAAGAATATAAGATACTGATAATTAAAACTTTACATCCACAATCCATCATTCTTCTTATCTTTCATGCCCCTCGGTTCTATTTTGGGCTGACTTATTCTTTGAAATTTACATCTAAAAAGTATCTTTGTATATGTCAAATCTAAGCCATATTATCGAAGAACGACCACACGAAGTTGGAAACTTCTGGGTAGGTCGATTGCTCCCATTCCGTACCAAGCGAATGGTTGGTCCTTTTACTTTTATCGACCACATGGGGCCTACACAGCTGCAAGATTATGAAAACTTTGATGTTGGGCCTCACCCTCACATTGGACTATCCACCCTTACCTATCTGTTTGAGGGTAGTATTATGCACCGCGACAGTCTTGGTACACAGATGGAAATTCAGCCAGGTGCAGTCAACTGGATGACAGCAGGTAGAGGAATTGTACATTCCGAGCGCACTCCAGATTATTTAAGAAATTCGCCTAAATTTTTGCATGGTTTACAGATTTGGGTGGCATTACCTAAGCATTTAGAACAGATAGAACCTAGTTTTTTTCATGCAGAAGCCAACACTCTTCCTGCATGGGAAGAAGACGGCGTACAATTCAAACTCATTGCGGGTACAGCTTTGGGTTATGAGTCACCTGTACCAGTTTATAGTCCGCTTTTTTTACTAGAAATCAAATCAACAGCCCCCAAAACCATTAATATCGGAAAGTCCCTTTTTGGCGAGGCTGCTATGTATATTTTAGAAGGAAATGTAGAAAGCGAAGGGAATATCTATGAATCCAAAAGAATATTAGTAGCAAAAGATGCGTCACTTTGTGAATTTTCAATAGGCGAAAATACAACTCTATATATTTTTGGAGGAGAACCTTTTCCTGAAGAACGATTTATGTTTTGGAATTTTGTGGCCAGTGATAAGGCCATGCTCGAGGAGGCAAAACAACGTTGGCAAAATCAACAGTTTCCCCAAATCGAGGGCGAAACGGGCTTTGTTCCTTTGCCAGTGATTGGAAAGGTTTCTTAGCTCTTTATACTGATTTTCGAGTTAGAGCCTTAGTATTAGTGCTAAATTTTGAGTTGTCAATTCTGAATGTAAAATTTTAATTATCAACATCTTACATTTTCAATTGATTAGACATTTGATTACTGGACAAATTTGAAGATACTAGTTCAAGACTTAGTCTTGGACTCATTTTTTTAACAGTTTTAAACTGTTTTTAAAATCATCAGTGAAAAAGTCTAAATACCTTTTCTCGTTTTGTCCAGTAATCAGGTTAATTGTATA
>NZ_JBMLSD010000265.1:0-12921 GCF_049240685.1 Flectobacillus sp. | reverse complement strand
GTGGGCTTTGGACATTCGGCAAAACATAGCTAACGTTACTAAAAACAAACACTCTTTGCCTATTGCCTATTGCCTATCGCCTAAAGCAAAAAACTTAAATCTAATTTTGCACGATAACTAAGTAACTTCTTTTTACTTATCAACATTTATTTTATGAAAAATATCCTTAAATATACAATCTCCTTAGCACTTGCAGGATGCTTGATGTGGTTTGTGTTCAAAGACATCAATATGACAGAAATGTTTCATCAATTTGCTAATGCAAATTATTGGTGGATTATTTTCTCAGGTTTTTTAGGGCTTGTGGCACATATCGCACGTGCGAGTAGATGGAAACTTTTGATGGAGCCACTGGGCTATAAACCATCTACTTTTCGTACTACTTTGGCGGTATTGATGGGATATTTTGCTAATTATATTATTCCACGAATGGGAGAAGTTACCCGTTGTGGTACTTTACAAAAGACCGATGGTATTCCAATGGAAAAATCTTTTGGCACAGTAGTAACCGAGAGAATTTTTGACTTGGTCATGTTATTGATTATCTTGATTCTCAACCTTTCATTAGAGTTTACCAAACTGAAAGATTTCTTTATGGAGCAATTTGCTTCAAAAGTAACCTTGATTGTGGCTTTTTTAATTGTTGTTATTTTGGGTGGTATAGCTGGAATTTGGTTATTCAAAAAGTATCAAGCCAAACTTGCCGAACATCCTGTGCTTGGAAAAGTAGTCAATTTAGTGAATGGCTTGTTGGATGGGCTCTTGAGTATTGGCAAAATGCAACAACCAGGGCTGTTTATCTTTTATTCAGTCCTTATTTGGGTTATGTATTATTTCTCGGCTTATGTACTATTTTTTGCCATTCCCGAAACCTCCCATCTTGGATTACTAGCAGGCTTAACCGTACTCACAATGGGAAGCTTTGGGATGGCGGCTCCTACACAAGGCGGCATCGGACCATTTCACTTTTTGGTTGGCAATGCCCTTGTGTTGTATGGCCTACAGCAAAAAGATGGTATTATCCTTGCCACCTTTATTCATGGTTCTCAAATGATTGCCCTACTTATTTTGGGAGCACTTAGCTTTTTGATTACATTATTCCTAAAATCCCATACAAGCCCACAGGAAAGCTAATCGTTGGAGAATAAAACAACCCATATCTATTTATGACACAAGATAAAATTTGTACGCTGGCAAACGCTATTGAAAGAGTTGAACAATGGCAATCTGAAGGTAAAAAAATCGTTTTTACAAATGGATGCTTTGATATTGTCCACTTAGGACATATTGATTATCTGGAGAAGGCACGAAACTTGGGTGACAAATTAGTGCTAGGTCTTAATACAGATGCGTCGGTGAATAAACTCAAAGGACCTACCCGCCCAGTCGTAAACGAATACGCGCGCTCTCGCATGATGGCAGCTTTTGAATTTGTAGATACTGTCATTTTGTTCGACGAACCGACACCTTTACAGGTTATAGAACAGGTAAAACCTGACATTTTGGTCAAAGGTGACGATTATACCGTCGAAACTATCGTTGGCGCAGATTTTGTTTTAGCTAAAGGAGGAGAGGTAAAAACTATTTCGCTGGTAGAAGGATACTCAACGACCTCTTTAATACAGAAAATCAAACAGCTTTAAAAAGGGATATTTCAAAAAACCATAATCCCAAAGTTGTGAGCCAATAGCTCAAAGGCTATTACATCACTATTTTAAAAACCATTTAACAAACAAAACTATGACAGGAATTTGGTTGATTTCTCTCCTATTTGGGGGAATTGGAATGTTGGTTAGTTGGCAGCTCAAAAGTAAGTTTAATGAATACTCACAAATTGGCCTTGCTAACGGACTTTCAGGACGTGAAGTAGCAGAGAAAATGCTACAAGATAACGGCATCTATGATGTCAGAGTTTTGTCAGTAGAAGGACAACTTACCGACCATTATAATCCGATGGACAAAACCGTGAATTTAAGTCCAGATGTATATTATGGAAGAAGCGCAGCGGCAGCCGCGGTAGCAGCCCATGAGTGTGGTCATGCTGTTCAGCATGCTACGGCTTACTCGATGTTACAATTTCGTAGCTCTTTGGTACCAGTATTAAACATTGCCAATAATTTTACGCCAATGTTGTTGATGATTGGCGTAATGATTATGTATTCTACTGGTAGTAAACTATTATTAACAATTGGTGTGGCACTTTTTGCTGTAGCAACAATCTTTAGTTTTATTACATTACCTGTAGAATTTGACGCAAGTAATCGTGCTATCAAATGGATGCAACAAAGAAATATAGTAACACCAAGAGAACACGAAATGGCTAAGGATGCACTCAAATGGGCAGCCTTGACTTACGTTGTGGCAGCAGTAGGTATGTTGGCACAACTACTTTACTACTTAAATATGCTTTCGGGACGTAGAAGTAATGATTAGATAAAAATTTAGTGAATCTTGATTGAGTGATTTAGTAATTATTTAAAATACATTTTCACTAGTAGAGATGCAATGATTGCGTCTTAAGCCAAGTAAAATCCTCCAAGTTTTCATCAAAAAAGGCGGTCGAAAAACAATTTTCGACCGCCTTTTTTGATATTGAAGCTGTTTAAACTTTCATAAAATTGCTTGCGTAAGCAATGAATTTATACTGTTTGAGCGAAGCGAGTTTATAAATTCTTGATTTTTTTGCGGCCGCCGCTGCGGTTACTTTTTGTATCAAGGCGGGAACGCCTAGTTAAAAAGTAAGACGAAGAATTAATCAATAAAATCTGCTTTTTGAAAAGTTTAAACAGCTTCATTAATATGTTAGATAACTAATCAGTAAATTTAAAAGATAATCACTCCATTCGAAATAAATCATATTTGGGTGATCAATAGTATATCTGAGGTGCAATTTGATGATAGCCTCTTGACTATGAGCACATTCTAATAACTGATACACTATTAACAGCTTGTTATTTATTTGGAAAGCTTACTATGACGATAGCCGTAGCCAAAATAAATTACAAGGCCAATAATCAACCAAATTATGAAGATAGCCCAGTTAGTTACTCCTAACTCGGTCATCAGGTACAAGTTTGTGAGAATACCCAATACTGGTAATAATGAAAAGTTGAGTTTAAATGCCATTACTCCTAAAGCCAGCCAAACAATCCAGAACACCACCAAAAGAGGTTTTTCGGATAAATGCTCAACAAATGTGCCCTGTGAAATTGCATACACAAAAGCAATCACAAACAAAGTAATTACAACATATTTACCATTGATATAAGGAACTTTAAACTTGGCATCCTTCGACAAGCCTTGATAATCCAAATATAAAATACCCCCACAAACCAAAATAAAAGCAAAGAAGGTACCCACACTCGTCAAATCCACAAAAAAGCCCATATCCATAAACAAGGATGGAATCGCTACGACCAAACCCGTCATGATGGTTGCAAAACCTGGTGTTTTGAATTTTGGATGAATTTCTGAGAATTTTTTCCATAACAATCCATCACGGCTCATCGACATCCAGATACGAGGTTGTCCCATTTGGTATACCAACAAAGCACTAGTAATGGCCACAACAGCCGATACCGAAATCACACCCGCTACAAAATCAAAGCCAATTTTTTGGAATACATACGCCAATGGGTCATCTACTTTTAATTCGGTGTAATTTACCATACCTGTCAAAACCAAGGTAATTGCGACATAGAGCACGGTACAAATTATCAAGCAATAAATCATGGCACGAGGCAAATCTCTTTGTGGATTACGACATTCTTCGGCAGTTGTTGAGATAGAGTCGAAACCAATAAAAGCAAAAAATACAGAAGCTACACCTCCCAAAACTCCCTGAACACCATTAGGAGCAAATGGTGACCAATTATCTGGTTTTACATAAAATGCACCAAGAATAATTACCAAGAAAATCACCAATAACTTCAACACCACCAAGGCATTGCTCGCAGTACGTGATTCTTTGATACCAATATATACCAACCCCGTTACTAAAATCGTAATTACACCTGCTGGCAAATCAATCAATAATTTTACATTCCCGAAAAGCGTTGGCGCATGTTCATAAGCAGCCGCTGCCACTTTCATGATATCCGTTGTTTGCTCACCACGCTGAATAGCCTCAAAAGCTTTGCTGGCGGTGCCATAGTCAATAGTCAGATAATCAGGAAAATGAATACCAAATCCCGTGAGCATTCCTACAAAATACTCCGACCAAGAAATAGCAACCACCATATTAGACACGGCATATTCCAAAATCAATGCCCAACCGATAATCCAAGCAAATATTTCTCCGAAAGATACATAAGCATAGGTGTAAGCACTCCCCGACACAGGCACCATTGACGCAAATTGTGCATAACAAAGCGCTGTAAATACACAGGCAATCGAAACAAACACAAATAGTAGAGATACCGCTGGTCCACCTTCAAAACTTGCTCTACCGATAGTACTAAAAATTCCTGCACCAATAATTGCTGCTATCCCAAAGGATGTTAAGTCTCTTACGCCAAGTACTTTTACTAAGCCCGACGAATGACCGTCTTCACTTTGGCTCAGTACACTCTGAATGTTTTTTTTACGAAAAATAGTGTTTTTAGACATTTAGTTTGAAGTTTTAGTGTTTGGGTAGCCACAGCTAGCATCAAAAAAGAAAAGGTTATCCGAAAGGAATGTACTAGCTCGCATTCCTATCTTCCTAAAAATAGGAAATTCAACACGAATTATTGATACAAATTCCCACAATTCTATCCAATACAATCAAAACAGAAATTGTTATCAACCTTTAAGCTTGCAAATATAAGTATTTCAATCGTCATTCGACGATAGGTGTTTCAAGCTTCTCTCACAAAAGGTTTAACAAAATCATTTAGACTTTTACAAGATAAGTTTTTGTTTCAGGAAAATCTTATTGCAACTTTGTATGATTATTTATTATCAGGGCTACAAGCTGGGCTATTGAAGAAGCTTATTCTAATTGATTCACCACTAAAATGACAAAAGTTGCAATCGTTATTTTAAATTACAATGGAGAAAAGTTTTTAAAACAATTTTTACCATTTGTAATTTCACATTCGCCGTCCACAGAAATTATTGTAGCCGATAATGCTTCAAAAGACCAATCTGTAAGCATTTTGAAAAATGATTTTCCAGAAGTAAGACTAATCGAGTTATATGAGAATCATGGCTATGCACAAGGATATAACGAGGCATTAGCACAAGTTGAGGCAGATTACTATATCCTCCTGAATTCAGATGTGGAAGTAACCGACAATTGGATTGAGCCTATTATTAAGCTAATGGACTCAGATTCGACGATTGCCGCATGCCAACCCAAACTATTGGATTATAATAGAAAAGAAAAATTTGAATATGCAGGTGCTGCTGGTGGATTTATTGACTTTTTGGGATATCCGTTTTGTAGAGGGCGTATTTTTAATGAACTCGAAACAGACACAGGACAGTACAACGATACCAGAGAGGTATTCTGGGCAACAGGAGCGTGTATGTTTGTGCGGGCATCGATATTCCATGAAGTAGGTGGTTTTGATGGCGATTTTTTTGCCCACATGGAAGAAATAGACTTATGTTGGAGAATGCATCTGGCGGGCTACAAAGTTTATTATTCTGCCGAATCCACCGTATACCACGTAGGAGGAGGAACACTACATAAATCCAATCCTCGAAAAACGTATCTTAACTTCCGTAATGGTCTTGCTTTGCTTTACAAAAACCATCCTCCACAACATTTGTGGCTAAACATCTTGATACGCTTGGTATTGGATGGCGTGGCAGGAGTAAAATTCCTGTTTGATGGCGGTGTTCTCGATTGTATCGCTGTTGTAAAAGCACATTTCAATTTTTATGCAAATTTTAGGTCATGGCACAAAAAAAGAAATGCACTTATACGAAAAAATGGATACAAGTTTATCTATCCAAATTCAATTGTAAAAGCACATTTTTTAGATAAAACCAAGAAGTTCAGCAGTTTAAGAAAAACCTTATAATTCCCAAACCGTTGGATTATTCCTTTGGCGTAAGTATTTGCGAATATTCATCCAAAATGCCAATATCAAATAAATAATGATTGGCGAACCCATCGTAAGAAAGGTGGTATAAATAAAATACAGGCGAATGCTCCCAGTGGCAATACCAAATTTTTCGCCTATTCGTGTGCACACGCCAAACACGTGTTGTTCAACAAAGTACTTGAATTTTAGCATGGTCTTTAGTCGGGATTATTGAATCAATTGTTGGTTATGATTTTCATAGTTGATGATTGTCTGTCTAATCCTAAACAAATATACGAAAAACTCAGAAGCTTCGCATCTATTTTGCACAAAACTTATATTTACAAACAATTTGTAAATGAGACAGTTATACTATAGATATACCTTTAAGTATAATTAAATTCGTAGAGAAAAGACGATTTTTAGATTTGTGGGTTTTACTATACAAGCAAAAAATATAACTTTTCTAATGCATTTAACAGGTATTTTTACTCATTTTCAAAAAAAAAGAATCCTAAAAGTTGGATTGTATAAAATTATACCTACATTTGAGAAATAATAGTTCTTAATTATACGATCTCCGAAGTACAAAGTTGCCAGTTTTCAAGAGTTTACAATTCCTTCTAGTGTTGTCCCTCTATGATTATCAAGAACTTAAAAACTTATTGTTAGTTTTTTTCGAGCTATTAATGTAAGTCTTTTGTGACTTGCTGGAGTTTTTTATTATCAATTTTTATTTTTTTAATCATGCAAACAGGTACAGTAAAATTCTTTAACGAAAGTAAAGGATTTGGTTTTATCGTAGATGATGAAACTGCACAAGAAATTTTTGTTCACGTAACTGGATTAGGTGGTACACAAATCCGTCAAGATGACAAAGTTTCATTTGAGACTATTGAAGGAAAGAAAGGCTTAAATGCCGTTAATGTGAAGAAAATTAGATAGTTTGCGTCTCTTGTCGTTGGTCATTTGTCGTTAGTTTTCAGACAAAACAACTTCAGAAAATCAAGGCATACATATTCAAGCTATATATAGTCTTAAGGAATCCCAGACTTATCAGCTGGGATTTTTCATGTGAGGGCTTTATTTTATATAAAGATTAACATTAGCACTTTTTATTTTTTTATTTAATTTTTTTTTATGCATACAGGTACAGTAAAATTCTTTAACGAATCTAAAGGATTTGGTTATATCATAGTTGATGAAACTGAACAAGAAATTTTTGTACACGTAAATGCATTAGGTGGTATACACATCCGTCAAGATGACAAAGTTTCATTTGAGATTATTGAAGGAAGGAAAGCCTTAAATGCAGTTAATGTGAAGAAAATTAGATAGTTTGCCTCTCTTGTCGTTGGTCATTTGTCGTTAGTTTTCAGACAAAATCAAGGCATACATATTCAAGCTATATTTAGTCTTGAGGAATCCCAGACTTATTAGTTTGGATTTTTCATGTGAGGGCTTTATTTTATATAAAGATTAACATTAGCACTTTTTATTTTTTTATATTTTTATTTAATTTTTTTATGCAAACTGGTAAAGTAAAATTTTTCAACGAATCTAAAGGTTTTGGTTTTATCGTAGATGATGAAACAAACCAAGAAATCTTCGTACACGTAACTGGCTTAGGCGGTGCAGTAATTCGTGAAAACGACTCTGTATCTTACGATGTTACTGAAGGTAAAAAAGGATTGAACGCGGTGAATGTGAGAAAATTATCATAAGAAGTACTGAGTTTAATAGTGGTAAGGATTAAGGTTCATCTTTAATCCTTACACCTTGGAAAAGAGTTTTATTTAATGAAAAGACCGCTCGTCTCTTTTATTAAATAAAACTCTTTTTTTGTATCTGTATGAGAAGCGTCTATGAAAAAGGCTGGAATTGTCAAAGTGATTTTAACTGAGCATTCGGCCGTGCTAAAATAACGCATAAAAAAGGCGTTCGAAAACTTATTTCGAACGCCTTTTTTGCTACTATAATTTTGACAGAAATTTCAAAGCCCTATTTCTGTATTATCTCAACTATTCAAACCACTTCAAGACCTCGTCTTTGGTTGGGATAGCTATATCCAACTTCATTTTTTTACGCATACCACCCAAATCGTTAAATACTTTATTTGGATTTGCTTCTTTCAATCCCGCCACAGTCATAAAGCCCATTTTCTGTAAAACTGGAATCCAATCGGTCGGAACGCCAATCGCCTCGTATTCTTCATTTGTAGAAATTTCGGCTTTCTTCTCTGGACGCATTTGAGGGAAAAATAAGACCTCCTGAATGGTCGTTTGATTGGTCATCAACATCGTCAAACGGTCGATACCAATTCCGATACCTGCTGTAGGAGGCATACCATATTCCAAAGCGCGTAAAAAGTCTTCATCCATTGCCATGGCTTCTTCGTCACCACGTTCGGCCAAGCGCAATTGTTCTTCAAAACGCTCACGCTGATCGATTGGGTCATTGAGCTCTGAATACGCATTGGCAACTTCTTTACCATTGACAAATAACTCAAAACGCTCTACCAAGCCTGGTTTGCTACGGTGCTTTTTCGTCAAAGGAGACATTTCGACTGGATAATCGATGATAAATGTAGGTTGAATCAAGTTAGCTTCTACTTTTTCTCCAAACACTTCATCAATCAATTTACCTGTACCCATGGTTGCATCTACCTCGATTCCCCACTCTTTACAGTGTTGACGCAAAGTAGCTTCGTCCATGCCTTCCACATTTACACCTGTGTATTTCTCAATAGCACCCGCAATGGTCAAACGCTCGAAAGGACCCGCAAATTCGATGAGGTTCTCTCCTACTTGAACTTTAGAATCTCCGTTGGTAGCAATGGCTACTTTTTCGAAAATTTCTTCCGTAATATTCATCATCCAGTTGTAATCTTTGTAAGCTACATAAAACTCCAAAGAAGTAAATTCTGGATTGTGGGTACGGTCCATACCTTCGTTACGGAACATTTTTCCAAACTCATAAACACCATCAAAACCGCCAACAATAAGTCGTTTGAGGTACAACTCATTAGCAATACGCATATACAAAGGCATATCTAATGTGTTGTGGTGAGTTTTGAAAGGACGAGCCGACGCACCACCATGAATAGGTTGTAAGATTGGAGTTTCCACTTCCAACCATCCTTTCGAATCAAACAACGAACGCATGGTTGTTACAATACGAGAGCGCTTCAAAAAGATATCCTTAATATCTGGATTTACAATCAAATCGACATAACGCTGACGGTAACGAATTTCTGGGTCAGTTAACCCATCATAAACGTTACCCTCATCATCACGCTTTACAATTGGAAGTGGACGAAGCGACTTGTTCAGAATTTTAAACTCTGTGACATGAATCGAAATCTCGCCAGTTTGAGTGGTAAACACATACCCATTTACCCCAATTATATCACCTATGTCTAAGAGTTTCTTAAATACCGTGTTATAAAGAGTTTTATCCTCTGTAGGGCACAAATCGTCACGTCTAAAATACAACTGAACACGACCAGTGCTATCTTGCAATTCGGCAAAAGAAGCACTACCCATAATTCTGAAGCTCATCAGACGACCAGCGATTGAAACCTGTTTATAATCTAGTTTATTATTCTCGTAATTCTTGTGAATATCAGCGGCCGTTACGTTCACTTCAAACATCTCGGCAGGATATGGGTCGATTCCCAATCTCATCAACTCTTCGCGTTTCTGGCGACGGAGGATTTCTTGTTCTGATAGCATTGTACTTGATTGATAATTTTGCCCAAGATTAGTTTCGGGGCAATAGTTGCATGAATAATAATCTACTACGATTTTGTAAAGACTGCAAAATTAGTCAGAATTACTGGGTCTTCAAACCAATAACAGCCTAATAAGGGACTTCTTTGACGAATTTTCGTTTTTTTTTCTAAATCATGCGTCAAAAATCTGTATTTTGCACAACTTGTCATTAAACTCATCGGGTGTTATGAAACATTTTAGCAAGCTTGCGCATCTTGCTCTTGTGATTTTATTGCTTACTAGTTGCGAACTATTTGAGTCAGAAGATCAAAAATTTGAGAAAGTATCTAGTGCATTCATAGAGGATTACTTGAGATGGCACCCTACGGTGGCTGTTGCTCAAGGATACCATCAATTTGATGGGATATTACCCGATTTTAGCAGAGAAGGCATCGATAAAGAAGCGACTCATTTGAATGAATATCTTTCAAAATTTGAAAGCTTAGATACGCTCAAGCTCAATCAAAACAATTTGATTGATTATTATCTTTTGTTGAATCAAGTAAAAAGCTCTCTTCACAAATACAATACACTTCGCATTGCCGAGCGTCCTCTTACTTACTTGAATGTTGTGGATTTTACGCCTTACGTAAAAAGAAACTATGCAAGTTTGGATCAACGAGCCAAAGCGCTGATTCGTTTTGAAAAAGCATTGCCTTCTTTTTTGGAAACTGCCAAAAAAAATATGACCTCCATCAATAATAAAGAGGAGGTTCAACTCTCGATAGATGCGTTTAGAAGTACAGCAGATTATGTTGAAAACGACATTCCAAAGGCCTTTGAGAAAGTCTATCAAAAAAGCATTAAAGACTCACTAGCCTACACCACTCAAATTGCTACTAAGGCTTTGCGAAATTATGCAGATTATTTACAGCGATATGTTCTTCCTCGTGCGCGTGGTCATTATGCTATTGGCCGAAAGAACTATATCAAAATGCTTCAATACAATGAGTTAATTGACACCACCCCTGAAGATATCTTAAAAATTGGCCTACGAAAACTGAAGGAGGAACAAGCGGAGTTTGCAGCAGCAGCCAAAGTGATAGACTCTACAAAATCACCTAGGGCTGTTTTCAGGATGATACAACAAGAACATCCTAAAGCAGATTCCTTGGTTTCCTTTACCAAAAGTAAATGTGAAGAAATTAGGCAGTTTTTGATTGACCATTCTATTATTACTATTCCATCAGAGGTACGAGCAAAGGTTGTAAAAACTCCTGCATTTATGGTAGGTGCAACGGCCGCAATGGACACACCCGGCCCCTTTGAAAAAGCGGGTGCCTCAGAGGCTTATTATTATGTAACCCCTCCTTCAGACAAATGGACTCCTGCTCAAAAAGAGGAATGGTTGACTTTATTTAACAAATACTCAACCGAAGTGATATCTATCCATGAGGCATATCCGGGGCATTATGTGCAATTTTTACACTTAAATGCGTCCTCAACAAGTCGCGCCAGAAAGTTGTTTGGGAGTTATGCCTTTGTGGAAGGATGGGCGCATTATGCCGAACAGATGATGCTAGAAGAAGGCTATGGAAAATCTGATGACCCCAAAGTGATGGCCAAATACAAAATGGCACAACTCTCCGAATCGTTGCTACGCCTGTGCCGCTTGGTTGTTTCTATCAAAGAGCATACGGCTGGATGGTCGGTGAAAGAAGGTACAAATTTCTTTATGGCCAATTGTTATTACGAAGAAAAACCTGCTTACGAAGAAGCATTAAGAGGAACCTTTGACCCAGGTTATTTATCTTATTCTTTGGGGAAACTTCAATTACTTGCTTTGAGAGAAGATGTCAAAAAACGTCAAGGAAAATACTTTTCACTTCGCAAGTTTCATGACCAAGCTACTGATAATGGGATGCTTCCTATACAACTTTTAAGAAAAGTCATGTTGCACTAGTTACACTAAACTTAAGTGCATTAGGCAGTATGCATTAGGCAAAAGGTTGTGCTTGCCTAATACATACTGCTAATGTCCAACGCCGTAGACTCAGGTATGGGCTTTCGGGGGTACTCTATCTATTCATCTACCTTCCAATCTCCTAGAATGCTTTCTTTAGTATATCTTTTTGCCTCCTCCTCCGTGAGTTGATGCGACCATTTGACTCTCTTTGAGGTATCTGCACCTACACCAGTATTTTTGTATTCGGCATAATAGGATGTTGTTTCATTGCTAACTTTATCCCAGTTATTCCAGCCTTCTGGTTTTACTTGTTTATCGAGCACCGACTCCATGATTACTACTTTTGCATACGGTCGCCAAGGTCTACCCAAATAAAAAGTATGGGCATTGGCACTACCTGTGAATGTGCAATTTTTGAAAACATAACCAAATTCTTTATTTTGAGGAGTAGAGGCGGCCGTATAATAGCCCTCATTTTTGGCGTAAATAATACATTTTTCAAACAAAGCCGTAGACGAACCAAAGATAAAATCGACTGTTCCCTCAATATAGCAGTTATAATAGTATTGTCTACTTTCGTAGCCGTAGGTATACAAGGTATCTTGAAAACCTAAGAATTTACAATTTCTAAACTGTACTTTATCACCTTTTACCCAAACGGCTACTGCTTGCCCTACAGGTCCAGCGGTATTTTGAAAAGTAATATTTTGTGCCGAAAACTCATTTCCGAAAACATAAAATCCTGACGAACCAGTAGTTCCTTTTTCTTCACCAAAAATATTTTTCTTTTGGGCATAATCATCGTACTGGATTATCGTTGCATTCAAGTCCTCACCAATAATCTTGACCATTGCCTTAGATTCAGCCAAGACTAATTTTTCTTGATAAATCCCCTTTTTGATAAAAATAGTCGTAGGTTTTTTCCGAAAATCAGGCACAGCATTGAATGCTTCTTGAACAGTTCGAAATTGTCCTGAACCATCTTGTGCCACCACAAAATCATACTTTTGTGCATTGGAAATAAAGGTTATTACTAGTAATATGCCTATTAAAATCTTTGTTTTCATGTTTATATCCTCTAAACAAAAAGAAGTTATTTGTTAATGGTAAGACGTTATTAGTTAATAGTCTGATCACTGGACAAATCGAGAAAGCGTTTCTTAGGTGTTGGGTCTTTTTCAATGATGATTTTAAAAACAGTTTAAAACTGTTAAAAAAATGAGTCCAA
>NZ_JBMLSD010000264.1:0-5126 GCF_049240685.1 Flectobacillus sp. | reverse complement strand
TGAAGGGATACAAGCACCGTAACAAGAAAATAAAAGTTGTTAGTAACCAATTAAATCTTTTTTAGATATGAAGATTAGCATTAGACAAGTCGAACGAGACTATAAAGCATTAATGGAAAGAGTACAGACACTTCCAGACTATCAGATTGATTTGACCAATAGAGTAAACTGCTATAGTTGTGTTAATAAAAAATGTGGTCATATCACCAAAACAAAGGATGTTGATGCAGGTACAACACCAATGTATTTTTGGTGTGAAATGTGTAACTCCAGAGCAGTAAGTTCTTTTTATAATGATTTAGCCCCAGACCAAAAGCCATCTTATGAATGGTATCGTCCAGATTTTCAAAGATTCAAAAAAGTAAGAGGCAATCAAGGGATATATAATCATCTTATTTCTGGGGGTTTGGAGTATAGACAAATTATTGTTGATGGAAAAGCTAACATTTAGCACGAACTGGAATGGAAAGCTTTGGGCGGATTGTTTTACGACAATCCGCCTTTACAACCCAAACAAGTATAAAACTGGGGCAAAGTTTGAAATATGGCTTAAAAAAGACTACATGCACAAGGCAGTTATTATCGATGTGAAAAAGTTGAAAATGAGCCAACTTAACGATTGGATTTGTGCCCTGGACACGGGGTACAATTTGGCAGAAACTCAAAACGTCCTGAAGACTATGTATAAGGATAATGAGGAGCTGAAAAGAACAGGTGATTTAACGCTTAGTTATGTTTTACTTAAAAAGCTGAAGGGATGAAATATGTAATTTTTAAACGTGGAGAACTTGTAGTTCCAGTTATTTCTTCAGAGGACTCTATACATGCTTTACTAGGTGTTGGAAATGGTTTTAAGGCTGTTAGTGCTGGATTTTTTTATATTGATGAGCTTGGTGAGGTTGTAATTGATGAAAGCCGTATAGCAACATCATTTAGAGTTAAGCAATACAAGCAACACGATAAACGATACTTGAATTACCTTATTAAAGGTTATACTGGGCACTTCTTTTACGATTTTGAACATATTTGTTATCCAGAGGTAAATGAATAAAACAGATAAGAAATTCAGGGAATGGCTTTTTCGAGATTTTGGGCAAGACAATAATTATGATAAAATAACTTATCGAATGCTTAGATGTAGACGTATTTTATCAAAAAACAAAGTTTTGGCAAAATTGAGCGAAGTAGATTTATATGATGTTTGTATTACTGTTTTTCTGATTGCAACACAAAGTGAAAGACATGCGATAAGAAATTTTCCAAGCATATTTCCAAAAGAGCATAGTGAGCCTTTGGAATACGCATTGGAAGAAGGATTTAAGAAGGTTGAACCAATTTTAATTTAAAAAATATGGATGAACAAATGTTTAAGGGTATGGGAGAAGCCCTGAAAATTCTTATTGCGATAACTGTAGTATTAGTGGCAGTATTTGTAAAGGGATGTGATGAAATTATGGATTGGGCTGATAGCACAGAAATAAAATCCGAAAAGCCCCTCACCCCAACACTCGAATTAAGAATTATTGACAACAAAGTAGATACGCTGTATGTGTATCGTAAACAGTAAAATCATGGGAGCAAAATATAAAGGGCTGGTCATACTAGCGAAGTATGGCACAAATGAAAGAATGGTAGTATTTGTAAATCCACACCAATTCGATATTCAAAAAATGGTTATTGAAAAGTATGGAGGTCAATGGGTAATAGTGAACGAACTTTGTGTTGGAGACGTATTAAAGTTTGAAGTTACAGAGCCTTATTTAGGATTTGACTCTCAAAAGCAAGATGATAACTATTGCATTGGATCACTCGAAACAGGTGCATTTAGATAAAAACTTAATCCCTCGTAACTGAGGGATTTTTTTGATTTGATTAACAAGTTTATTTTATTTACTTAAAGTTCTAAACGATACAAAAATGAAAATAGGAGAAGCACTAAAAAAAGGTTTGCTGAAAGTTAAACATATTGATGATATGGATTGGATTGTAGAGCAAAATGGTAGTAGAGTTATTGGCTATGTGTCTGGCATAGAAGATACAGAGGTTAGTATTACTGAAAGTGGTATTGTAACAGCAGTTTTTTTATAGCTATGGGAGACAATATAAAGCCTTCATCTCATGAGTGGGCAATGGCTTTGCGAAAAGAGCTAATTGAGGATAAAATGATTGTTGAGCTACGAGAAAAACAGATAGAAGTTATGCAAAAAGCTTTTATTGTTGGTATTGACAATGATAGGATTATTTATGATGAAGTAAGTATGGGACTTTTTGAAGGATTGAAGGAACAGATTGAGGTTAGGCAAAAACAGATAGTAAATTATTTTAATCAAAATATCTATTAAAAAACAAAGCACCGCAAAAGTAGTTTTTGCGGTGCTTTTGTTTTAGTTGGCTGATTGGTCTAAAAGGACTGTTTTGAAAAGCATGTTTACGGCCTTGATGCCATCTGCCTCCTGCTCGGTTTGAGATAGGCGCTCAAATGGGCGGTTTTGATGGTTTAGCCCTGTTTGGATAGCTAGATATACGGCTTGGCAGGTGTCCAGATACTCAAGTGATTGATTACGGGTTATTTCAGGCGTTTGTAGAGCTGTTTCGCCTATGTATGTAAATACTAGCCTGATGGTAACACGTAGCTCTAAAATTTGAGTTGTACGGGTTTGGTTTTCGGCCTTTACTATTTCCATTTTTATCAAGCACGCAGGAAAAGCAATGGCTGGGCGTGTGGTTGCGGTAAGTTGCCCTTTGTCGAGGTCTATCCACTTTAAAGTACTAATTGTGGATAAGATGTTGATAAGGCAAAGATATAGTTCTTTCATTCTTTTAGCTTTTTTATGATACGGTCTCTTATTTGATTTTTGAGGGTTTCGGTTATGCCCATGTATTGACGTTTTGGCATTGTGTAGGTATAAGCACTAAAAGTAAAGCCCCTACCCTTTGTAGTACCTTTGGTAAAGCGATTTTTGGCATTACGGTTACGGACAAAGGTTTCGGAGCGGGAATCTCTTGTGATAGTACCTCCTTCGTTGTGAATACGTGCGTATGGAATCTGTGAGCCTCCTGCTGAGATAATTACCCGATTGCTTGAAATTAGCTTGGCATTGATACTATTAAATAATTTGCCTGAAGCTCTTAGTGTAGTATGGTCATTGGGTTTCTTTTTGACCTTGAGCCAAGGGATTCCATCAAAGGACTGCTTGAAAAAGTTATTTTGAAAGTTTTCGATAGCAGTGTTAGCCACTATGGCTGGCACATGTTCAATGCCAGCCTGTAGCTTGTTGAAATAAATGTTTATTTTGTCTTGATTTGTCATTTTATAAGCAAGCCCCATCGGAGCACTTGGTCTAATAATTTCAAGAAATTGACTACTGTTAAGCCGTCTTTTGTCATTTCGGCTATTAGTGCAATGGCAGTATCATTGTAGTACTTAACATACAAATACTGATTGAGGTCTTTGCCTTTGGTTGCACCCGTAAACCATACTTCATCTGGTTTTTGCAGGACGTTTTGAAGCTCGGCAAAGAGTTCGTTCGAAGCTTCAGCAATAGCGGTCATGTCAGTGGCCGAAAACGAAATTTTACGCTTATTATAGTCTGTAAAATCCGTTCCCTGCTCTCGAATAAATTCTTCGATTGTTCCAGTGAATAACTGACGTGTAGGCTTATTGTCTGGCACTTTAATATTGTAGTCAGACGGGCTGAGTTCAGCAATAAGCTTGTTGGCTTCGACACGTTTAACGTATTGCTGATTATTAGTAAATACCTCCTGAGTCTCTGCACGATTGACCCCAAAGCCAGCATTTTCCACATTTTGCCAACCGTCTGACTCCACAAAATTGGAGGCAATAGATTGGTTGGTGTCTAAAGCTTGTTGGTCTACTTCGCTGGCGAGCCTTGGCGCTATAAAACAACGGCAATTCCAACCATTTGGCGGGTAAAGCTTTTTCCAAAGTGGGTCATCAGCTCGGAGGGTGATACCGTCCAAAAGCTGGTGATCTAGTCGGACACGGTTGTCGTCCTGCGTTCTATACTCCCAGTATGGAAACGTATTGGCAGTTGACACAAGCCTGTCATATTGCGCTGCTGAATTGCCTACTGCAATTGCAGTATTGTATTCTGTTCTCAGCCAATTTTCGTTAAACTGACCTGCTATAAGTGCCGCACTAATCCGAAAATCTTCGAAAGATTTTGCATTGCGAAAAGCCTTGTTAAGCGCTTGTACTTGTGCAATAGTTTTGCCTGCGGAGAATCTAAAAAGATTCATTTCGTAGGCTGTAAGCTTTGCAGGGCTATCATAGCCATATTCGAGACCAAAGGCGGCAAGATGTACTTTGTTCCCTTGCTTGTAACCGTCATTAAATCCTTTTGAAAGCTCATTTGCAGTAAATTTAAAAAGGTCAATATCAAACTTTTTGAGTCCTTCAGCCTCCCAAATAGACTTAGCTATTTTGTCTGCACTGTAACTACTAGAGAGTTGAATCATGTGGGGATTCCCACAGCAGTTCAGATGTGCCTCGGTCGTGTCCGAGGCTCCTAGAAAAAAACTTTTTGAAAGTGATAAGCCTTGAGATTGATTATTTGATTTTGAGGCTATGACTTTTAAGCCAAACTTCTCATTAATCCAATCAATATCATAATCAAAGTTTGACATTGACTCACTAACAAATTTCCATAGTTGCGTAATGTCTTCAGCTTTTTCAAACTCTAAAGTAAGTCCCTCTTTGATTAGGCCATGTTTTGCCAGAGCAGGAAGATTAATTTTGTTCCATTGTTGCTCTAATAACTTCATGTCAAATTGTACCCTGTACCAAAGCAATTCCTGTGATGAAGACTCTTTTGCATTTGAGCCATTTTTTGTGTCCTGCCCTACAACAGCGCCACTGAATAGCAATGAAAGTTCTGATTTACACTGGGTAATAAGCCCATCGTATAACTCTCCTTTTGTGGCAACTTGGTCGGCAAATTCCAAAGATTCATCTTCACCAATGATAAAGTATGACATACGTCCACGTCCTTCCTCCATCATTTTTTTACCACGTGCTAACATCTTCGTATCTGAAGTGTCTGTTTTGAGGACTAAAGGAGGAATTGAAAAGCCTTCTGTATGTTCTGCCCAACAGCTTTGCCCAA
>NZ_JBMLSD010000263.1:0-8976 GCF_049240685.1 Flectobacillus sp. | reverse complement strand
TCATCACTCACAATTCACAACTCATCACTTAAGCATTCTTCAAAGCTTGTTCAATATCTGCTTTGATATCATCGATATGCTCGATACCTACAGATAAACGCAATGATGTTGGCTCAACACCTGCTGCTAATTGTTCTGCTTCTGATAATTGTGAATGTGTGGTCGAGGCTGGGTGAATAATCAAGGTTTTTGAATCTCCCACATTTGCCAAATGACTAATCAACTGAAGGCTATTCACAAACTTTTCTGCACGAGCTTTATCGCCTTTCAATTTGAAAGACAAAACACCACCAAAACTACGATTCAAGTATTTTTTCGCCAGTTCGTGGTAAGGACTGCTTTCGAGTCCTAAATAATTTACGCCTTCTACCTCAGGGTGCTGCAACAACCATTCTGCCAATTTTTGTGCATTTTCACCGATTCTTTCTACTCGCAATGACAAAGTTTCTAAACCTTGCAACAACAAGAAAGAGTTAAAAGGACTTTGTGAAGGACCCCAATCGCGTAAGCCTTCTACTCTAGCTCGAATGATATATTGAATATTACCGAACGGTCCGCCAATTCCGAAAACATCATTGAGTACCAAACCATGATAAGATGGCGAAGGCTCTGTAAATTGAGGGAATTTACCATTACCCCAGTTAAAAGTACCTCCATCGACTATCACACCACCCATAGAAGTTCCGTGACCGCCAATCCATTTGGTAGCAGACTCAACCACCACATGAGCACCATGTTTGAGCGGTTGGGCAATAGCACCTCCGGCACCAAAAGTGTTGTCTACAATCAAAGGAATCTCATATTTGTTTGCCAAAGCAGCGAATGCTTCAAAATCAGGAACACTGAAACTTGGGTTTCCGATAGTTTCCAAATAAATCAATTTGGTACGCTCATCAATCAATTTTTCAAAACTCGACACGTCGTCGCCATTCGCAAAACGAGCTTCTACCCCAATATTTTTAAATGAATTTTTGAATTGATTGTAGGTTCCTCCGTACAAAAATGAAGTAGTTACAAAGTTATCTCCCGCCGTTGTGATATTGTTTATAGCCAAGAACTGCGCCGCATGCCCAGAGCTAACCGCCAAGGCTGCCACACCACCTTCCAAGGCCGCTATTCTTTTCTCAAATACATCGTTGGTCGGGTTCATAATACGGGTGTAAATATTACCAAACTCCTTCAAGGCAAAAAGATTAGCGCCGTGTTCTGCACTATTAAAAGAATAGGAGGTTGTTTGATAAATAGGTACAGCTCTCGAGTTGGTTGTTGGGTCTACTTGCTGACCAGCGTGCAATTGAAGGGTTTCGAATTTCATGTTACTAGTTTTTAAAGGCAAAGTCAATAGGTTCCTGTTTAAGAAGTAATTGATACCACAATACATCTACTGCATTGCCAAGGTTTTGTTTCTTTTTTAAATACGTCTTTTCTAAAAGAAAAATAATAATCAAATATACCTATACATTTATTAAACTACAAAGACTATAGATTAAAATATTTTAATTAAAACTAGTAGTTGAAAAACTAAAAAATAAGTCAATCGGTAATTATTACCATTGAAACTAGGTTTTGCACCATAATTATTTCTTTTTTAACATCTACCTTTGACACCATCAAACGAAGCTATTAGGAGGTATGTCTGAGAAAAAAATAAATTTTCCCATTTTAGATATTTGCACTTTATCCGAAACGAAAGATGAGGATTTTTTGGTGAGTAGATTTGGAGCTTATTTGGAGCGACACAAAAATCTGCATCATGCGCATCGACATAGTTTTTATCATTTGGTTTTCTTTACACAAGGTGCTGGTTATCATACAATAGATTTCAGCAATTTTGACGTAAAACCCTACCAAATCTATTTTATGATACCCGGGCAGGTGCATGGTTGGAGTTTTGAAGGACCAATAGATGGTTATGTGGTCAATTTTTCGGAAGAATTTTTTCAGTCATTTTTATTGAAAGCAGAATATTTAGCCAACTTTTCATTTTTCAATAATATCGCACAAGACAGTGTCATCAATTTGAGTTTTCCGCTCAATCAAAAAGTAAAAGGTTTTTTTGAAGAAATCCTTGAACAGGCACAACAAAAGCAAACTTTTGCCCATGACATGATAAAAAGTTTGTTGATTCAAATGTTTATTGCCATAGACCAGCAAACCATTACCGAAAAGCCTAAAAATATTCCTCAATTCAATTACACCTTGCTGAAGAATTTTCAAAAATTGATTGAAAAACATCATACTACCCTAAAATTACCGATGGAGTACGCAGAATTATTATATATTACTCCCAACCATTTAAACGCACTTTGTAAAGAGCACTTGGGCTTACAAGCAGGCGAGGTAATTCGTAACAGAATTGTGTTGGAAGCAAAAAGATTATTGGTCAACAAAAACACGAGTATCTCAGAAATTGCCTATTATCTCAATTTTGCTGACAATTCTTATTTCTCTAAGTTTTTTAAAAAACACGTGGGAGTAAGTCCTGAAGAGTTTAGAAAGAAGATTTAAGTTTTTTGTTGAAGGCATAAGGCAACAGGCACTAGGCAAAGAGTGTTAAATCGTTTTTTAGTAACAATAGATATAGTTTTGCCGAAAGCTGAAAGCCGAAAGCTGAAAACCGAAAGCCGAAAGCTGAAAGCCGAAAGCTCTATAATTTAATTTTGCCCACTAACTTAAAGCCCACGGCATACAGCTTATAGCATATTATCAAAATTTTGTTTCATATAAATATTTTTAGTCATGAACGAATATCAAAATATAAAACTCGATACTGAAAGAAGTAAAACTCGTGCGATGATAGAAATGCGTTGTCCGCAATGTCGTCAAGGAAAAATGTTTAAGTACTCTAACTGGCGCATAGATAAATTTGACGAAATGCACGAAAACTGTCCTGTTTGTGGACTACATTTTGAGGTAGAACCTGGCTTCTGGTATGGTGCCATGTTTGTGAGTTACGGTTTTTCGATAGCGATTTTGGCCATTATGGGAATCGTGATTTATTGGGGTTTCAACGACCCATCGGTTTTAGGTTATATTATCCCTATTCCGATTGTATCCTTGATTGCTGTGCCATTCAATTTTAGAATGTCGAGAAGCGTATTTTTACATCTCTTTGGTTTTGTCAAATACAAACCAGAACAAACCGAATAGAAATCTTTTCCCTTGTTATATAAAAATGAATCCTCAAATCGTAGAGACGTAATGATTGCGTCTCATGCCATTCATATCTAGTGTAGTAGCATCAAAAAAGCGGTCGAAAAAATATTTTTTCGACCGCTTTTTATTGAAATTTATAAAGTCATCCAAGTTTTAAAATGCTGAATAAATCATATTTTAGGATTTCAAGTTTTAAAACTGTTGAAAAAATTAGTCCAAGACTAAGTCTTAAACTAGAATTACTTTACTTCTACATATTTCAAAGGTAAATTCCAGCCTTCAATAGAAATTTGAGTTGGCTGAGTACCTGCTTTTGCTTCTAAAACTATCTTCTTGGTCGTATTTGGTGTAATAGAAACATAGTTATCATCATAGAAAGTTGGTAAGATACGCTCTTTAGTTTGGGTATTTACCAACGAAACTCGATTGAAGAATGCTATAGTTTTTTCGTCTTTATTCGTCAGGCTCACTTCTATTTTATCTCCTGAAATACGCTTGGCAATAACTTCCAAATTGGCTGTTGGCATAGTTTGTAAACCTGAATATTTACCATCTGAATTCGGATACCAATAGAAGTTATCACTTACAATCTTCTGATTTTCGTCCAATAATTGTAGTGATAAAAATGACCCATCTTTTGCGCCTAACTCATCTAAGATGTTTTTGACTGAAAAAATCTTTTTAATAGAGGTCGCTTCAATGTAGGTAAATACTTTAGTGATGAGTTTAGAATTTCCTTTGGTATCATAAGCTGTAGCCACCAGCATCAAATTTCGCTTTGCCGTAAAATCATTATTGACCATCATCAACATTCCATCGATTGGATTTGCCATGATATGCACCAACTCACTACCGCTACGCAACCCATATAAACAGGCATTTGGGTCGAGATAATAGTCATACATCTGCCCACGCATAGCTGTCCAAGGGTTTTGTGTTTTCCAAATGATAACGCCTGTGTACCAATCCCATTGATGCGCACTAAAACCTTCTATCAAACCACGATATTGGTCGTAGTTGACTAGCTGCGCCTTCAAACCAAAATCTTTAATGTCCTTTGGCTTACCATAAGGGTCAATAAACTGGTTGTAGCCCACGCCCGTGTAGGTATGGTATGTCCAAACGGTATCTGGCTTTGTACCTAAGTTATGGTATGGCACTTTCATATTCTCTTCTGGAATAAATCTTTTCAATGATTCATAATCCCCTGTTCCTACCGAACCTACCTCGGAGTTGAATGGAAAAGTACGTTGTTGCCAAAATACCTCCAAAGGTTGTATACCATAAGGTCCATCGCCGTTTCCACCAATAAAGTTGTAAGACATAGCATCAGAATTGGAATAGTCTACAAACCAACGAGTTCCGTCTAGTTCTGGTAAAATTTTATCACGCAATGGCACCAAAATATCTTCAGGCGGCGTAATTTCATTTCCTCCGCACCACATAGCAAGCGAAGGGAAATTGCGTACCATTTTAATCATATCTGCTGCAGACTCCAAAAACAAAGGATGATTGTCTGGGTATTTACGACGAGTCCATTGGTCTTCTTTTTTCATAGGGTCAATCCAACGACCGTTGCAGTCGCCCGACATCCAGAAATCTTGGAATACCAATAAACCATATTTATCACAAGCTTCATAAAACTCAGGTCGTTCTACTAATGCTCCTCCCCAGATACGAATCAAATTCAAGTTCATATCTCTATGGTAGCGAATTTCGGCATCATAGCGTTCCTTTGAAAAGCGTAACATCGCATCCGAAATAATCCAGTTACCACCTTTGATAAAAATCTTTTGACCATTTACGGCAATCTGACGACTTTGGGTGGTCGTATTCCATGAGGTTTGAATTTCACGAATACCCACTTGGAGTTTCTCAAAATCTGAAACTTTTTGACCGTTTGGCGTAAAACTAAACTCTGCATCGTATAAATTTTGTGGACCATAACCCGCTGGCCACCACAACTTAGGATTGCTTACAATCAAATCTTTGATTTTGTAGGTTTTGCTCGATTTGGCTGGTAGCGTTAGTTTTTCAGAAACAGTTTGTCCATTAATTTTAAAAGTCAATATTCCAGAAACAGGGCTATCGCTGGTGTTTTCCAAATCAGCAGTTGTTTTTATTGTCGTTGGTTGTTGTGTGCCTTCTGGTGTACGAACACCTGATACAAGCGTGATAACATGCGGGTCTTTGAGATTGACTAAACCTGTTTTTTCAATCTGAACTTTGTCCCAAATACCCGTATTTCGATCACGAATAGGACGAATCCAGTCCCAACCTGCGGTGTATTGAATGGCTACATTTTTGGCTATAGTTCCATCACCACCTTGTCCACCATTGGGATTTCCAGGGTTATCAGATGGATACACAATGACCGCCAAGCGGTTTTTGCCATTGCTTGCCAACAAACCCGTAATATCAAATGCTTTGCGCAAAAACATTCCTTCAAAAGGCTCTTTATTGACTTTTTGACCATTGATGAAGATTTCGCAAGAGTAGTTGATTCCTCTAAATTTCAACCACACTTTTTCTCCTGATGCAGGCTTTTTTTCCTCAAAATCCTTTACAAACCAATAAGTATAATACTCCTTTCCGACATGGTAAACATCAGGAATTTTCTCATTATTGAGTCCGTAAAATGGATCAGGAATTTCTTTGTTGGCTAATTGAGTCGTCAAAACCGTTCCCGGAACTACCGCAGGTTTCCAAGCAGAAAGGTCAAATTGAGGACTAGAAATCTGCGTACCCGAAGCCTGAATGGTATTGGCTTTGGTACATTTCCAACCTTGGTTTAGCTCATAACTTTGTTGCGCCATAGCTGGCAAAAAGCCAACTGAAAGCAAACAAGTCTTAAGCGCAAGTTTCATTTTTTGTTTGAAAGAATACATAAATTTAGATTTAAGAAAATTGGGAATTATTGAGAGTGAAACCCTTCCCTTTGCTCGGTGGGCATTTTTCTCAGTATTATTTTTATATTAAATATACCTAAAAAAAGCTTAGACATCGACGGAAAGGAAGTATTTCAAATATAGGTAATCACAGAAAGTAATTAACCTGAATTGTCTGGAAAATCTATACTTAGGATAATTATTAATGTTAACACATGACACTTTTTATCCGAAAAAATGAAACCTTGTCTACTTGAAATCACTCAATTCTAACATCATGAAACGTATTTTATCACTCCTCTGCGCTGGAATTCTTTTGAGCAGTATTTCTTTATTGGCTCAAACGCAAAAGCTTCGCTGTGAATATTTGGAAAATCCTTTGGGAATAGACCAAACCTTACCACGATTTACTTGGGAATTTGGGGCAAAGCAAAATCCTGTCGCAGTCAAAATCTGGGTTGACACTGATTCGCTAGCATTGGTAAAAGGTAGAAATAATACGTGGGCTTCGGGCAATGTCTCCTCTTCGCAACAGTTGGCTACCTATGCAGGCAAACCATTACAATCTTTCCAGAAATACTATTGGAAATTGGTCGATAAAAACAATCAAACGCTGAGTGCCATTGCTAGTTTTGAAATGGGTTTACTTCAGCCATCCGACTGGAAAGGTGCATGGATAACTGATGTTCAAGGAAAAGAGGAAAAAAATGCGCCCTATTTTAGAAAAGCCTTCGAAGCAAAAAAAGAAATTGTTTCAGCTCGCGCCTATATTGCGGTGGGTGGCTTGTATGAGTTAAGTATCAATGGACAAAGAGTAGGCAATCACCGCCTCGACCCGATGTATACTCGTTTTGATAGAAGAACTTTGTATGTGACTTATGATGTTACAAAGCATTTACAAAATGGGAAAAATGCCATTGGTGTTTTATTAGGCAACGGTTGGTATAATCACCAATCTACGGCGGTTTGGTTTTTTGATAAAGCACCTTGGCGCAATCGTCCCACTTTCTGCTTGGATTTACGCATTCGATATAAAGATGGCTCTGTAGAAACGATTCGTTCAGGCAAAGACTGGAAAACAGCCGAAAGCCCTGTTGTATTTAATAGTATTTACACCGCAGAGCACTATGATGCACGACTTGAAAAAGTAGGATGGAATTTGCCCAACTACGATGACAAAACTTGGAAAGATGTCATTTATCGTGCAGCTCCTTCTACGCATATTGTAGCACAAGTGCTGCATCCGATTAGGTATACGAATGAAATTTTTAGCAAAATTTTAAAAACTTTTTCAAAACAAAACTATGTATTTGATTTAGGCGAAAATATTTCGGGCGTTTCCTCGATAACCGTAAAAGGCAATGCTGGAACTGTAATTAAATTAAAGCATGGAGAAAGATTATTGCCAGACGGGCACGTAGACCAATCTAATATCGATGTGCATTATCGCCCAACCGACGATAAAGATCCTTTTCAAACTGATATTTTTATTTTGAGCGGAAAAGGAGAAGAAAGCTTTTCTCCAAAATTTAATTACAAAGGTTTTCAATATGTGGAAGTCAATAGCTCAGAACCGATTGAGCTTACACAAAATAGTGTTAAGGGCTATTTTATGCACTCAGATGTCCCTGCTATTGGAAAAATTACAAGTTCGAATACAACCTTAAATAAAATCTGGGCTGCTACTAATCGCTCCTATTTATCTAATCTTTTTGGCTACCCAACCGACTGTCCTCAAAGAGAAAAAAATGGTTGGACAGGCGACGCCCATATTGCCAGCGAAACAGGACTTTATAATTTTGATGGCATTACAATTTACGAGAAATGGCTCGCCGATCACCGTGACGAACAACAGCCCAATGGCGTGCTTCCATCAATTATTCCTACGGGAGGCTGGGGTTATGAATGGGGCAACGGACCAGATTGGACAAGTACAATCGCCATTATTCCTTGGAATATCTATTTGTTTTATGGAGATAGCAAACTGTTAAAAGACTCTTACGAGCCTATCAAACGCTATGTTGACCATATTGCCGATATCAGCCCTAATGGATTATGTACTTGGGGATTAGGCGATTGGGTTCCTGTAAAATCCAAAACACCTGTGGAGTTAACCTCAACGGCCTATTACTTTGTGGATGTAACTATTTTGGCAAAAGCTGCCAAAATGCTCGGAAACCAAAATGATTACCTTAAATATTCAGCTTTAGCAGAAAAAATCAAAAGGGCATTTAATCAGAAATACCTGAACGAGCAAACTGGCATTTACGGTGCAGGAGTACAAACAGAACTCAGTGTTCCTCTTTATTGGGGTTTAGTTCCTGAAAACTTAAAATCAAAGGTAGCCAAAAACTTAGCTGATAGAGTTGCTCAAGACAATTACCACTTGGACGTAGGTTTGTTGGGGACAAAGGCTATTTTGAACGCATTAAGCGAAAATGGATATGCCTCAGTTGCTTACAAAGTTGCTTCACAAGAAAGTTACCCCTCATGGGGCTGGTGGATTGTGAATGGTGCTACAAGTTTGTACGAAAACTGGCCTATTGACGCCAAATCGGACATTTCGATGAACCATATTATGTTTGGAGAAATTGGCGCGTGGCTATATAAAGGCTTAGCAGGAATTTTCCCAGACGAGCAAGGTGCTGGTTTTAAAAGCATTATCCTAAAACCTAATTTTGTGGAAGGTTTAGCCAACTTCTCAGCAGATTTTGATTCACCCAGAGGTTTGATACACTCGGAATGGGAACAAAAAGGCAATACCGTGATTTATAAAATTACAGTACCAAGCAATGCCTCCGCCAAGGTGCAATTACCAGAAGGATACAAAATCAAGACGATTAATCAAAAAGCCGTTGGAACGTCTCAAACAAATATTTTCACTGCTGGTGTGTACGAATTAGGTATCGAAAAATAGAGCTCAGTAAAATTT
>NZ_JBMLSD010000262.1:0-2174 GCF_049240685.1 Flectobacillus sp. | reverse complement strand
GCTAAGCTTAACAAACTCAATAATTCTTCCGTGACCGCTGAAGGATTATCTGCTAGATTTACCAAGGAAGATACCGCCACACCGTGCAAACCTGTTTCTAATAAAGCTTCGATATCGTCTGCTTTTACGCCCCCAATACCAACCACAGGTAGGTTGTGCCCTAACGTTCTGAATTGAGCAAGAATACGCTTGTAACCCTCTAATCCTACGATGGGGCTTAGGTTCTTCTTGGTATCCGTAAATCTCAACGGTCCCAGCCCGATATATTGCACTGTCCCACTAGCCACATGTTTGAGCATATCTTGGAGGGTATTGGCTGTACCACCAATAATCATTTTTTCACCTACAATCTGTCGAGCCTCTAAAGGCGACATATCTTGTTTTCCCAAATGCAAACCCTCCGATTGTATTTTCGCGGCTATATGAGGGTTGTCATTTACAATTAATTTTGCCCCAAAACTTTTACATACTTCTTGTGTACGCAAAGCTGTTTCGAGCCATTGAGATTCTTCTTGAGTTTTCACTCTCAACTGCACCCAGTCTGCACCTCCAGCGCAGGCACGTTGTGCTTGCTCCCAGTGAGGGATATGTGCGAAGTCTTGGGTGATATAATGAAGTCTTGAAATCATCGTGTTGTTAGATTTTGGACTTTGACGCTAGGAGCTCAAAGTTTTTTGAATTTCGGAGAAGGCTTCCACGGGTGAGGTGGCCTGCCACACACTACCCAACAATGCCACTCCTGCAATATTTTTATTTTTCAATAAATGAATATTGTTTTCCTCAATACCACCTAAGGCTACAACAGGAGGCACTTTATTATTTTTAAATATAAAATCCTCTACTGCTTCGGGCGATATAGCGGCCTTGTAGCCAGGTTTTGAAATACTGTCAAAAAATGGACTGAGAAATACATAGTCGAGTTTTGAAGGCATTTTCAGTACTTCTTCAAACTTATGCGCCGAAGCGCTCACCGTTAGGCCTCTTCGCTGTATAGGTCGGATATATTCTTTTAATTGTCCCTGCTCCTGTAACTCTTCCCAAACATGCGTGGTAAGATGAATACCCTTGATATTGTATTTGGCCATCAGTTGGTATTGGCTATGCAAAACCAGTCGCTTCAGATACTGTGGCTGAAATTGTCGAATAAATTCTTCAATCTGCTCTAAAGAAGCATTAGGCTTACGAACGTGCAAAGTCATTAGACCCGCTTCAAAGAGCTGCTCTAAGAGCTGTACTTCATCAGGGATAAATTCTGGTGGGGTAAGCAGGAGTACAAACATGATGTTACGATTTGTGGATAAGTTTTGAGTAATAAGATTTTAAAATTCAATGCCTGAAATAGGTTGCCCTCAGAAAGCAGAAAACAAAGGCATAACGATGAACAACAACTTCAAAATATACAATGTTTTTCAGAAAAGAATGTTTCCGAATAATGGAATTATCATGAAGTTTTTATTGTCCTAAAATCGTCAAAATAAGCCTTTTATTGTTTCCTTAAAGATAAAATCTCATTTCTATCGTCGACTTTTACTGGTATTTCAACCATAGAAAATCAAAAGTATGTTCTCCTTTCTTTTATCAACTTGAGGGCAACCTATTTTAGGCAAGAACAACTCCCAACTCATCACTTACAAATATACCTCTGCGCCTTTTTCAACGAATTGTTTGGCTTGTGCTTGCATGCCTAAGTCAATAGCTTCTGCTTCGGAAATACCCTGAGCTTCGGCATAGTCACGAACTTCTTGTGTGATTTTCATAGAACAAAAACTTGGTCCACACATTGAACAGAAATGGGCAATTTTAGCGCCGTCAGCAGGTAAGGTTTCGTCATGAAATTCACGTGCTGTATCTGGGTCGAGCGAAAGATTAAACTGGTCTTCCCAACGGAATTCAAAACGTGCCTTGCTCAGGGCATTGTCACGCACTTGTGCTCCCGGGTGTCCTTTCGCCAAGTCGGCGGCATGGGCAGCAATTTTATAGGTGATTACTCCGTCTTTTACATCCTTTTTGTTAGGTAAACCCAAGTGTTCTTTTGGTGTTACATAACATAACATGGCACAACCAAACCAACCAATCATTGCGGCGCCAATACCTGAGGTAATATGATCATAGCCCGGGGCAATGTCGGTCGTCAATGGTCCAAGCGTGTAGAATGGGGCTTCATGACATTCTTT
>NZ_JBMLSD010000261.1:0-3098 GCF_049240685.1 Flectobacillus sp. | reverse complement strand
TGTTGTGCGTAGTATCTTTCACGTCAGTAGTTAAATCTAATAAAGGGTCCTAAGTTGTAGTTTAATTTCTTGGTCTCAAAGTTTTGTAGCAAATCTAAACCTATTCCAAACTGAATATTGCCTTTGTAATCTGCACCTATTCTTACAAATTGAGATGCTTCAAAAGTATCCGCCGAGAAAATAGCTTGTGAAGAAAATCCCCACCTTTTGTTGAACTTTGGAGTATAGCCAATGATGCCTAAAATACTTGGAGCTACTTGACCTTCAGCAAAACCGATGGTTGGGTACATTTGAATAAAAAAGTCTTCCTTTTTATTCATGTAGGCCAGACTTAACCCAATAGTTGGAACAAATAATTCACCATAAAAACCCCCTCCTGCTGACAGTCCTATCCATGGCCTGAATTGATAGGTAAGTTGTCCTTCGATAGATACATTGTTTAGTGCTTTATCTTTGTAATTAACAGTAAAACGATTAAGATTAAAGAAGTTCCATTTTGCAGTAGAATCCAAGTCTTTATCGATATAGTTTATGTAATGAGCTTGTTGATTTCCTGCAAGAGTTTCAAGTGCAATTTGGCCACGAATGCTTAAGCTAATCATAGAAAAAAAGGTAATAAATAAAATGGTTCGCATGTCAATTACAGATTTTTAATTGTAATTGCTTTCGATTGAGGAATCGATTGGCAAGTCAGTATATACCCTTCTTTTATGTCCATTTCGGTTAGTACCTGGTTACTCTTCATCATAACCTTGCCTTCAGTGCATTTCATTTTGCACATTCCACAAAGCCCGCTTTGGCAAGAGAAAAGCAAAGGAATGTTTTGGTCTAAACCACTTTGCAAAATGGTTTTGCCTTCTTGCGTTTCAAATTGGTACGATTTACCAAATACTTTTGCAGAAACTTGTGCTTTTTGCGAAGTGTTTGCTTGATTTTGGGCAGTTATTAAGAATAATTCCCGATGAATTTTCTCTTTGCTAATTCCCAAATACTGTAAATCTTCTATCAATTTATTCGTCATTATTTCGGGACCACAGAGATAAAAGTCTACTTTATTTTTGCCATATCTATTCAGTATTTCTTCTATTGAAATGCGGGTAATATAGCCTTTGACTGCCTTCTTAGGACTTTCTTCTTCACTCAAAAAGTGTTTGACTTCTATTTGATTAGGAAATTCTTTTGCCCACTTTTCAAAATTTTCTTTGAAAATAATGCGATTGGAAGTTCTATTCGCATACAGTAATGTAATTTGGCTTTTGGGTTCAAACTTCAAAATTGTTCCTATCATACTGTAAATAGGCGTGATACCACTACCACCGGCAATCATCACATAGTTTTTTTGGTGGGCAGGTTCAGGATTGAGGATAAACAGTCCTGATGGTGCAGTAACTTCTAAACTATCACCCACTTTCAAATTTTCGGCTAAAAAATTTGTAACCTTTCCGTTTTTGATTTTTTTAATGGTCAAAGTCAGAAAATTATCTGTATTGGGAATGGAAGAAATTGAAAATGTACGATATAGTGTTTCGCCTTTGATATTGACTTTAATCGTAATATGTTGCCCTGCTGAAAAATCCCTAAAAATAGAATGTACGTTAGCAAACTCAATGGTAAAAGCGTCATTTACTTCTTGCCTAATATCAGATATCGTAAGTGAATACAAACCTTCGGTTGATTTTTTGATATTTTTGCGTTCAAAAATTTGGTTGTGGCGGTTTCCGTAGTCTTTAAATTCGGTTCCCATCCATTTGTCCCACCAAGTAAAGTACAATGCATAATTGCCGTTAAACAATTGGTGGTGCATGTTGTGATGTGTTGAGGCTGTTTTGAATTGGAGTAATGGAAAATTTACCCAGCCTTTTGGGTATATTTCATAGCCTAAATGACCTAATACATTATTTAGCATAGAGAAGATTTGCCAGGCTATCATTACCCCAAAATTCAGTGGAAGCAAAAACGGCAATACAACATGCATCATTTGTTCGATTACTGCTTCTGAAGGATGAAAAGCGAAGGCAGTTAGAGGCGATGGGTCTGTACTTTCGTGATGCACTCGGTGAAAAAACTTATACAATTTTGGGTGATGCATAGCCCTGTGCGACCAATAGAAAAACATATCATCTATGAAAAGCACAATTAAAAAACTGACAATTAACCACCAATATCCATAGTCTGCTATGTCAAAATAAATAAACGTATAACCGATACTTTCTAAATAAAGAAAGCAAACATCCATAATGGCAAAAATTAAGAAGGTACTGGCAGAAAAACCAAGATCATGTTTAAAATGATGTAGGTTCGCTCGTTCAGTTTCCTGAATTCTTATTTTTTTAAAGTACTTTTTGCCTACTATCCAAAAGGTGAAAAAGAACGGAAAAGCAAATGCTGCATACCAGATAAGGTTTTCACCATACATGGCGATGATGTTTTCAAAAAACGATGTACTATTCATTTTACTGCAATTTTAAAGTGTCAATTATTGACACTGCAAAGTTGCGGGATGTACTTATGAATTTTTTTGATCTAGGTTAAATAAGTATTTGATGTAAATCAAAAAAATTTAGAGCTTGTCTGCCCTAATTCTACTGAGTGTTTCTTGGGTGATATTTAGGTAAGAGGCTATATTTCCAAGGCTTATGCGGTTGGCAATTTCTGGATATAAGTTTAATAATTTTTGGTAACGCTGCCTGGCATCAAGAAATTGTAAATCTGAAAGTCTGTCTTCAATTTGTGTTACATAATTCAACTCAACCAACTTAATATACCAGAGGGCGAATGAATGATGCTTTTGAATCAAGGCTTGTAATGAAGTATATTCAATGGAATACATTTCACTGTCTTCCATCAGTTGTATGCTTTCTTGAGCCGGTTCTTGTTTTACAAAACTGTTAGTGTCCGTTATAATTTGAGTGTCTAAGCTAAACCAAGTATTCATCTCTTTTCCATGGTCATTGGTGTAAAAATATCTAGCTACACCTTTTGTCATAAACCAAAGGTGTTTACAAGTTTTGCCAGACTTGAGTAAAAAATAATTTTTGGGATATTCCAAATGTTGAAAGTGTCCTAAAACGTCTTCCAATACTTCGTGTGATAAAGAA
>NZ_JBMLSD010000260.1:0-1073 GCF_049240685.1 Flectobacillus sp. | reverse complement strand
TGATATTTTTAGAAAATCTGAATCAATTAGTTTTGAACAAATTCTCCGTTTGCTTTCAATTCGATTTCGTCGCTAACTACTGCTGAAGGAGTTTTGCCACCAACGCCAAAATCAGAACGTTTGATAGTACCTACTACTTTGAAACCAGCTAATTTTTTCTTCTGACGGTTTTCGCCGATACCATTCAATGTAACATCAAATGTTACTGGTTTTGTTACGCCATGCATGGTCAAATCACCAGTTACTTTCAAGGCTTTTCCACTTCCTTTTTGTACAGAATTACTTTTGAAAGTGATGCTAGGATAATTAGCCGTATCGAAGAAACCATCACCTTTTAGGTGACCATCTCTCATGTCGTTGTCTGTATTGATGGTGTTTACATCAATAGTAAATTCAAATACTGCATCTGAGAAATCTTCTTTTGATGAAGTGATAGTGGCATCAAATTTCTTGAAAGAGCCGTCTACATCAGAAAGCATCATGTGAACAACACTAAAGCCGATTTTAGCGTGAGCTTTATCTACAGACCATTTTTGTGCAAATGTGCTTAAAGATGCTACCAAAAGGAGAGAGAGAATAGTGATTTTTTTCATGGTAATGAAAGTTTTTGGGTTAAAAATAGATAAAGTATAAAAGAAAATATTTAGCACTAAAAATTGTAGTTTTACAACCAATTATAATGAATTTACTCAATTGCCTACAACTTAAAAAAAATAATCCAAGGACTTTTAGAATTTAGCTATAAGCCTAAAATAAAGGCATATACGACGATATTTTTCATATACTTGACAAATAGGCTTAATAGATTATAGCGGCTAATAAATAATGAAAACTATATTGATTTAGAAAATCTAAAGAAATAAAATTGTTAAACGAAAAGGAGTTGAAAATCTGGCTGCGAGTATGATTACTAACTTTATAAATGAATTTTGAGAGTGAAACTGAATAGGATTAATGGGGTTTAGAGGGAGTATTTTATATTATTTGAAGTCTTTTAATCAAACGTTATGAAGTTAGTACACAAAATAAATTTTAGTTTTTGAGCTTTCAGCTATGGGCATTCGGCAAGAACA
>NZ_JBMLSD010000259.1:16969-70032 GCF_049240685.1 Flectobacillus sp. | reverse complement strand
CAGGCAGTAATGTGCCACAAAACATCTGAATTGCCCAGTCAGTATTGAATCGTTCCAATAACTTCTCATCGCTTAGTTTTAGATAATGTTTAAGAAACATAAGTCCGAAGTAACCTTGTGGTGGAAGCCAAGAGTGAGCTCCTACCATGGTTTTTTTCTCAGGAAGAAGCTTTACCAAAGATGACCAATCTATAGTCTGATAAATAGAACCTAAATCTGTATTATTCTTGAATAAATACAATTTAGTGAAATTTGGAGAATCAAGAGGAAAAAGTGTATATTGCATAAGTATTTTAATTTGGTCGCACAACTAAAATACAAAAATCCCCGAAATATGCCAAATTTGTGCATTTTCGGGGATTAATTTTTAATAAAAATACTTGAAAACCAATCACTTACACCCTTAAAGGGAAGCCTTGTTAGAGCGTCTTGCTCAAATCTTATTTACGTTTCTTACGGTCATTGCCATGCTTGTTGTCTTTGCCACCTTTATAATCTTTTTTTCTGTTATCTCTACCTCGAGAATCAGATTTTGATCTGTGACGAGAATTAAAGCGTTCTTTGTCTTTTTTACCACCACCACGGCTTTCATTAGCACCTGCTAGCAATAAATCCATCGTTCTACGAGCTAAATTACATTCTTTTACTCGTACCTGCACTTTGTCGCCAAAGGTATATACTTTGCCGTTGCGCTGTCCTACAATACGGAAGTTATCTCTGTCAAAATCATAGAAGTCATCTTTTAGGTCAACCATACGAACGATACCTTCTGATGCAGTTTCTGTAATTTCTACAAAAATACCGAACTCGGTTACACCCGAAATGATACCATCCCAAACACGCTCTTCTTCCATCATACTCATGTATTCTACTTGCTTGTATTTGATAGAAGCACGTTCGGCTTCACTCGCAAGTTTTTCCATTTCAGACGAATGTTTACATCTTACTTCCCAAGCAGCTCTTTCGAGTGGATCACCGCCGTCAAGATAATGCTGTAGCATACGATGCGCCATCATGTCTGGATAACGACGAATTGGGGAGGTAAAATGTGAGTAGAACGGAAATGCCAAACCAAAGTGACCAATAGGATCGGTGCTATATTTGGCTTTGGACATGGTACGCACCGCCAAACTTTCCAAAATGTTCTGCTCTGGTTTTCCTTCAATACCCTCCATCAGTTGATTGAATGAACTACTGATTTGAGCGGCTTCTGTGGCTACCGAATAACCAAATTTCTTGGCAAAGGTAGAAAATGTGCGAAGCTTTTCAGGGTCTGGTGCTTCGTGAATACGATACACCATGGTATTGCGAGGCTCTTTTTTACGAAGTTTATACACATACTCAGCCACACGTTTGTTGGCCAAAAGCATGAATTCTTCGATAAGCTTGTGAGCATCTTTACGGATTTTTTGGTAGATACCTAAAGGTTTACCATTTTCGTCCAACTTGAATTTTACTTCAACTGTTTCAAAGTTTACTGCACCATTAGCAAAACGCTCGGCACGAAGAATATGCGCTAGGTTATTCAAAACCGTCAATTCATGCAAAAATGGAACGTCTGGCGTAGTTGGCTCTTCTACTTTTTTCTTACGGCCACGTTTAGGTTTTACTTCTTCTACGGGTGTCGCAGCTTCTGTAGTTTCGTTGACAGTAGCTGGTACTTCGGCAGGAGGATTATTCAAATCTAATACTTCTTGAGCCTCTTCATAGGTAAAACGCTTGTCAGAGTGAATAACTGTGCGACCAAACCATTCGTTTTTGATTTTGCCTTTCGATGTAATTTCAAAAATGGCAGAGAAGGTTAGTTTGTCCTCGTTGGGACGTAACGAACACAAGCCATTCGAAAGTTTTTCTGGAAGCATTGGTACTACTCTGTCGACCAAATACACCGATGTGGCACGCTTGAATGCCTCTTGTTCTAAAATAGTGTTTGGCTGAACATAATGCGTTACATCGGCGATATGGATACCAATTTGATAATTACCATTTTCGAGTTGTTCAAAACTCAAGGCATCGTCAAAGTCCTTGGCATCTATTGGGTCAATAGTGAAGGTGGTAATGCCGCGCATATCTTTGCGTTTGGCAATTTCTGCTTCAGGAATTTTCTCTGAGATATCTTCAGCTTCTTGTTCGACACCATCAGGAAAATGGTATGGCAAACCGAATTCGGCTAAAATAGCATGCATTTCGGTATTGTTTTCGCCAGCTTTACCTAATACTTCCTGAATGACACCTTCCATTTTGCGTTCGCCAAGAGGCCATTTCGTGATTTTCACAATCACTTTATCGCCATGTTTTACATCTTTGAGTGCTTCTCTTGGCACAAAAATGTCTTGATACAAACGCTTAGAATCTGGTGTTACAAAGGCGTAATTAGGAAGTAGTTCGATAGTTCCTACAATTTCGGAGCGACCATGTTCTAAAATTTCCACTACTTCACCTTCGGCACGATCAGAGCCTTTCTTACGTTTTGCCGAAATCAACACTTTGACAATATCGCCATCAATAGCCCCATTAAGGTCTTGGTTCGAAACCCAAACATCATCCTCACGACCATCTACTACCACAAATGCAAATCGAGCATTGACGTGGTCAACTTTTCCTGTCACAAATTCAGTGACACGGTCTATGATATAATTGCCTTCTTTTTGACGAATCAGTTTTTTGTCTTTAGTTAGTTCTTCAACTAGTGTAGCAAAAAGTTCTTTTGTACTGCGGTCACGAACGGCAAAAGCTTTATTAACTTGATTAAGCGACCAACTACGGTCGTCATTAAGTTCGAAGAACGATAAGATTTCCTTTTTTACAGATTCACGAAATCTTTCTTCTTTGCTCTTTTTTGGTTTATTCATTGATATATAATTACCTTTTTTAAGAAAAGGATTGTTTCAGTTAAAAAATGAGAAATAATGTATAGATAAATAGCTGTTTTTATGATTTTGATAAAATCTAAAATCTTGAGGCTTCTAACTTCCAGTTAGAACAGACAGTGCTTAGCCACTATATGAGTAAGAGCTAAAATGATACCAATAAGTAGATTGTGGATTTGAGAAAAGGCATTTCGGTGGTGAAAAAGCCGAAATCATTACCTATTTTGTATGAATTGCTAGTTTTCAAATAATAAATCACAAAGTCACTTTTATACTAAATCGCTCTATACTATGCACGAATAGTTCTAATTTACGATTATTCTTGTATATATGACAATATTTATATGAAATTGGTTTACTCTGGTGCCAATGAAGAATGGTTCTATATTAGTAGAATACGAAGGATTTCAAACTATTTTGGATTTAGGATGTTGAATTTCGGAAGTGTAAGCCACTTTTTTGATTCATATTTTACAAAAAACTAAGGTAGGTTTTTATATTTCCGAAATCAGCAATAATTTCAAATCCTTCGTATAGACCTAATGCCTATGGCTTATAGCCTAAAGCATATTATTTAGAAAGTTCTGTTGCTCTTTTTTGTGCTGCAAAAATACCTTCTTTTAAGTTTTGAGCTAATAAACCTTCTTCAAACCGCTTGAGTGCAGCTTCGGTGGTTCCACCTTTCGACGCGACAGCCTTAATGAGTTCGTCGAGGCTCTTTTCGGCATTGTTGATAAGGTGAAATGAGCCCAACATTGTTTGTTTTACCAATAATGCTGCCATAGAGTCCTCAAAGCCCATTTCTTTACCTGCCTCTATCATAGCTTTTACCAAATAGAAGAAATAAGCAGGACCACTACCTGACAACGCTGTTACGGCATCGAGCAGAGATTCTTCCTCTAAGAACACCGCACGACCAGTAGAGTTAATCAAGTTTTCAACTTTCTTTAATTGGCTCAATGTAATATCTCCAGAAGCAGCAAAAGCAGTCATCCCCATTCCCAACAATGCAGGAGTGTTTGGCATGGCTCTTACAATAATTCGGTGATTAAGGGATTCCTGTATTTTATCGATAGAAATACCAGCCATGATACTCAAAATAATTTGGTTGGGCTGGATTACTTTTTTAAGTTCTTCAGAAACTGTTGGATAGTCTTGGGGCTTAACCGAAAGGATGATTAAATCGTATTCTCCAACTTTAGGAGAGATAGTATCTACCACAACACCTGCTTTTTCTGATTGAAGCGCTTCGGCTCTGGCAGCATTTTTTTCGATTAGGAATAGGTTTTCTTTTTTTACTAAATCATATTGAATAAAAGATTTGGCAAAGGCCATTCCCATATTACCCGCTCCAACAATAGCTACTTTCATGATGGTTTGTTTTTGGTCAAAAATTAATTAAAAATGATTATGAATTTGGTTATCAGCTGAATTTCAGTTTTGTGGAACAAAATTACAACAAAAAACCTGACAGTATTGATAAAATATTGTCAGGTTGATGTTTGCTTGATGGGCGAAGTATTTATTACGAAAATTAATCTTTAAAGATTTCTTCTAATTTTTTTTCTAATTCGGCTGAGCTTCCTGTGTATTTAGCAATTACCTTTCCTTCTTTATCTATCAAAAACTGAGCAGGAATTGCGCTTACGCCGTAGGCTGCTGCAGCAACGCTATTCCAGAATTGAAGGTCGGATACTTGTTGCCAAACCAACCCGTCTTTTTCAATGGCACGAACCCAAGCATTTTTTTCTTGGTCGAGGCTCACACCCAAAATATCGAAACCTTTGGTATGAAAACGGTTGTAAATTCTTACAACATTTGGGTTTTCGCGACGACAAGGTCCGCACCAGCTTGCCCAAAAGTCAATCAATACATACTTACCACGCATCGAAGAAAGTTTTACTAAACTATCTTGAGGTGTTTTGAGGGCGATTTCGGGTGCTTCCGAACCAATGGCAACACCTTTCATACGCTTGATTTGCTCCAAGAACGATTTGATATGTGGGTTAGGCGAATTAGCTTTTTCTTTTTTGAAAGTTTCAGCTACTTGCTCTAATAAATCCATATCTGTTTCAGGATTTAGGAAATTGCCAGCTGTCCAGAGCGCTACCAACTCAGAGCCCATTTCTGGAATCAAGGCTTTGATTTTACCTACTGTAATTTGTTGAGCGTTTTGAAAATCATTCTGAATCTTTTGTAAAGTAGCATCGTCCTTTTTCTCTGTTGCAATGGTTACTTGTTTGTTCCAACCTTCAACCTTAGTTTGTAACTCTTGATTGATTTTGATGATTTGGTTGAAATATTGAACGTTTTTAGAATCTCCTTTAATTTGGAATTTACCTCTTGCCTGAGGAGTATCCATTCCATCGGCTAATACTTCTACTTTTTCGCCTCCTTCAAGAATCAGTAAGATTTTTTGACTTAAGGGCATATTGAAAAAGTTTACCAGATAGTATCCTCCTCCCTCGGTAATAGGAGTGTTGAATTTAAACGTGTGATTGGCGTCTACATGGGCAGAGTCGATATTAACAGCCGTGCCTCGACCATTAATCATTTGGAGATAGACTTTTTTGTCGGGAGCTACATTTTGTACTTTCCCTGTGATTTGAGCTTTTTTGGGGGCTGAGGTTTGTGCTACCATCGAGAATCCAAGCAGAATGCTGAGGATACTCAAAATTGATTTTTTCATAAATAAAGCGGTAACTGATAAAAGGATAAAAGGCATTTATTAGACGTTTTACAAAAATACAATCGTAATGAATGTCTAATAAATGCCTTTGGAATATTTGAGCTGTTGGCGAAAGGCTTTCAGCAAGTGATTCCAGAATCATTTGCTTCGAATGACATCGAATACTTTGTTTATTCGACAGCCTTTTCCCTATAAGCTCGTGTTAGAGCGAGTCTAGTGTTTTTTGTAAAAGTGCTGTGGTAACTTTTGGGTCGGCCGAGCCTTTTGATTTTTTCATGATATCACCCATGAACATTCCTAATAACCCTTTTTTACCATTTTTGTACTCTTTTACTTTGGCTGGATTGGCTGCCAAAACCTCATCAATTAACGACTGAAGTGTGTCGGTATTGCTTTGTTGAATCAAATTCTTTGCTTCAGCAATTTGCAGTGGACTAGCCGATGTATCCGTTACCATTACAGGGAAAATCTGTTGTGAGGCTGTTGATGTACTCACTTTCCCTTCGTCTACCAGATTGATAAGTTGTGCTAACTTTTCGGGCGTAACAGTCAATTGCTCAATTTCCAAGTGATTGTCATTGAGGTATGATTTTACCGTACCCATAATCCAGTTTGAGGCAGCTTTGTAGTTTTTGGTAAACTGGCAAGTTGCGTCAAAATATTCGGCTACTTCACGGCTATCTGTTAATACACCAGCGTCATAATCTGGCAAGCCATAAGTTTTGGTAAACTTCTCGAAAAGCTCCCAAGGCAAAGCAGGCATTTGAGCTTTTACTTGGGTGAGTAGCTCTTCCGAAATATGTAGAGGCACTAAGTCTGGTTCAGGGAAATAGCGATAGTCGTTCATCGATTCCTTTTCACGCATACCCGAGGTACGTCCAGTGGCAGGGTCGAAGTTGCGTGTTTCCTGAATGATTTTTTCACCAGCTTCTACGGCCTCAATCTGACGAACTACCTCATAATCAATGGCTTTTTGAATAAAGCGAATCGAGTTCATGTTTTTGATTTCAACTTTTGTACCAAAAACTTTACTACCAACTGGCATTACAGAGATATTGACATCGCAACGCAATGAGCCTTCTTCCATGTTACCATCGCAGATATGCAAGTATCTTACAAGCTTACGAACTTCGGTCATAAATTGTGCAGCTTCTTCCGACGACTTGATTTCAGGTTCTGTTACCATTTCAATCAAAGGCGTACCTGCACGGTTGTAGTCAATAAGGCTGTCGCTCGAACCCTCGGCATGAAGAGATTTGCCTGCATCTTCTTCCAAGTGGATATGGTGGAAGCGTACGACTTTTTCACCTGTAGACAATTTTACTTTTACACCACCCCCAATACAAATAGGCGTTTTGTCTTGGGTAATCTGATACCCTTTTGGAAGGTCAGGATAAAAATAGTTTTTGCGGTCAAAATATTGATATTCAGATATTTTTGAGCCAGCAGCAAAGCCCATTTTGATAGCGTATTCCACCGCCTTACGATTAAGTTTTGGCAAAGTACCTGGGTGTCCTAGCGTAATAGGCGAAATATGTGTATTAGGCGCAGCTCCAAAAGACGCAGAGTCTGCCGCAAAAATTTTACTTTCTGTTTGAAGTTGAGCGTGTACCTCTAGGCCAATAACAACTTCATATTTGTTTCTAATTTCTTGGTTCACAGAATATTAATTTCAGTTTGAGGCAAGAATCTTCTGTATTTTTGTAAAAAAGTTTCTGCCTTGTGGAACAATCGTCCACAAAGATAGTAAAAAGCATGGCTCGGTATAACCAGCAAGGCTAAGTGATTGGAAATTTGATGGTTTTCAAAAAATAAATCATTTTGTTCCAACCTTTTGGTTAGAGAAGAACTCTTTTATTAAAATGTTCAAAAAACACATTTTCGTAATGCCCAGAGGCGTTGTATGTATTGTCCGTAAGCTTATAAAAACACATTGAATACATTGGAACTTGAAAAAGACCTCATAAACGCTTGTTTGCAAAACGACCGCATTGCACAGCGAAAGCTCTATCAGGCTTACGCATCGCGTATGTTGGTGGTATGCTCACGCTATGCACAAAGCAAGGCCGAAGCGGAGGATATTCTTCAAGAAGCTTTTATAAAGATATTTCAAAACTTGGCTAGCTTTAGAGGTGAAAGTACGATTGGCGCTTGGATTAAAAGAATTGTTGTAAATACCGCCATCAAACATATTCGAGCTCAACAGCCTTGGCAGGATATGTCGGATGTAGCCGAATTTGAAAACCATTTTTCAGATAAAGGCACGAGTATCGAAGGAATTCATTTTCAGGAATTATTGGCGATGATTCACAAATTACCAAAGGGTTGCCAAACTGTATTTAACTTGTATGCAATTGAAGGATATCAGCACCATGAAATTGCTGAAATGTTGGGTATTTCGGAAGGAACTTCAAAGTCGCAATACTCCAGAGCAAAACAGTTATTACAAACACAACTTTCGTACGATAAAGTAGGATAAAGCACAAATTAAATAATATGACAAAATCTTTACTGATAAAATCACTATAATGGATAATTCATCACACAATTCTTTTGAGGACCAATGGCGAGACGCCTTCGATGATGCCTCTATGACCCCATCCGACTGGGTATGGGATGGCATAGAAGCGTCCTTGGAGCAGTCTGCTCCTTCGTCGTCCACACCAGATGCGAGTGGTGGGGCGTCTAGTAGTGCCTGGGGACTTTATTCTGCTGGATTAGCAGTAGTGGTGCTGGTAGGTGCATGGTTCTTGAAACCAGAGGAGGATAACACCCAAGATTTACCCGAACAGCCTATCGTTCAGCAACAAACTATGATAAAGCCTATAACTACTGCCAAAAAAATGCAGGAAGAGAATCATATCTTAGTTGAGAAAAGTATAGCACCCGAAACACCAAGAATTGAGGAAGATAAAGCTCTGATAGAAACACAGCCAATAGTAGCAGAAGAACTTGTGAAAAAATCGGTAGTGGACTCTATCACTTTTATATCACCTACCACCACTAAAGAAATACCCGTAGTTCATGGCAATTTGCAAGAAAATTATAGAATAAAGGAAATCACCATTCCAACTGTTCAAACGCCATATTTTGAACCACAACCACTTGTTCCAGTCAAAACACAGAAAAAAGGCTTTTTGAAAAATGTTAAAATCACTGTCGGTGCTGGGGTGTATTAAGTTAATGGACAAAATAAAGTTTAAGATTGTGCTTAGGCTTTCAGGTATCGGCTTTCGGCGGTGGGCTTTGGGAAAAAGCATAGCTGTGGTTAATAAAAACATTTTAACACGCTGTGCCTGTTGCCTTGTCCCTAAACACAAAACTTAAATGTAATTCTGCACGATTACTTAAATATGAGTGCTGTATTAGATTTAAGTTTTGTATTGAAGGCAACAGGCAAAGATGGCCAAATCGTTTTTTTGTAACAATAGATATATTTTGCCGATTACAGCCTAAAGTCTATACCAATTACTAATATTCCATTAAATTATAACTTGTTTTACTTATGAAAAATCTACTGATAGTATCAATCATACTTAGTGTTTTGGGTTGTGCTTCGAGTTCAAGTAGCATTGTAGACTCGGATGTACTCAAAAATCAAACGATTGATTTGACCAAAAATGATCTGAGTGAATACATTGTTTTCGGTAATGTTGGTTTAGGTTGGGGCTGTCGCACCACAGGGCTATATTTGTATGCAGGCGATCAGTTATATGCCGATACAAGTAATGCTTATTGTAAAAATGCTGAAAACTATCGTTTTCAAGGGTATAAATTAAGTTCTACAGAAAAAGCAAAGGCCGAACAAATTGTTCAGAAAATAAAAAGCCATTTGAGGGCTATCAACGATAATGGACAGGCTATTCAGACGGTAGGTTGCCCGGGCTGTGCCGATGGTGGAATGTTATATGTTCAAGTCAAAACAAGTCAATCCTTGAAAGCATGGCGATTGGATGACATGATTGATTCACATCAAAAATTGATGGTTGAAGTGGCCACTATTAAAAGTAAGTAAAAACCTCAAAACAGTAATAAACTACAAACAAATAAATGCTATGAAAAAGTTAATGATGTTTGCGCTAGCTGGAAGCCTTATGTGGAGCTGTTCCAAAAGCGGATTAGGGGAGGATGGTCTGACAGAAGAGGAAATGGATTATCAAAAATTAACCCAAATGGGAGCCGAAATCAAAGATTATGCTAAAAACAAAGCATGTGCTGGCGACGAATGCCGTGTAATGTCGATGGGCTCGAAGGCTTGTGGTGGCCCTACTCAGTTTATCGTATACTCGGTCGGAAAGGTAGATGAAAAGGTTTTGACTCAAAAAATCAATGATTATACCGAATACGAACGCCAGCTTAATATCAAATATAGTCGAGTATCAGACTGTGCCATTATGTCCATTCCAACAGTAGATTGCGTGAATGGCTTGTGCGTAACCAAGTAAGTAATTGATGCTTTATCCCTAATTGAGTGTAATAAAAAAGCGGTCGAAAATAATTTTCCGACCGCTTTTTTAATGCTATTTTACTAGATTTTTACTCAGCATAAGACGCAATCATTGCGTCTCTACTACGAGAATATATCTCTTAATATAATCACTCATTGGCTCAATCAAAACTCACTTACCTAACTTCTAACACGAACAACTTGCCTTTGCTTTCCAATTGAAATAATAAGCAGAAGCAATCAAAATCGCACCAACGAATCCTGTCAAAAATTCATACTGTTCGCCGGTCCATAAGAGTTCGATACCTTTTACGGCTAAACTTCCAAGCAATAAGGTCAAAGGTACAATAGAATGATGCTTGCGATAGTCCGCAATTAATAATGTGCCAGCCAAAGCAACACTTGCTCCAATAAACCAAATTTCCCAAGAATGATTATGAAAAAGACTACTTCCCAAATAAGGCAAAACTGTCATTACTACAGGAGTAGCAATGCAATGAATCGCACAGATGACCGAAAGATAGAATCCTACTTTCTCGATGGGTGTTTCGTTATGTGAATGAGAGTGATGCATAATTGTAATACTGTTGCAAAATTAATACAATGCAACAATATTGCAAACATCTATCTGATGATATTTTGTTCCCTAACGTAAGTATTTTTTACTATTAGTGTTGAAGGCGAAGCTAGTCGGCAAATGAATGTGTAGTTCAGCTGAGTCAATAATGAAAAAACCTCTATTTCTATTTTTAACAGAAACAGAGGTTTTGAAAATGCCGCAATGATTAGTTACGACCTTTGTAAGCTGGCTTGTCGATGCTTGTAGTACCGTAAGCAGGGCAGTTGTTTTTTCTACCACAAGAGGTTGCTATTGCTACTACTGCCAACAAAACCAAAATAACTGTAGCTCTTTTCATGAGATATAATTTTATAAAGTTGATACCAATGATGTATTTTATACAGATAAAACTATAAAAGTCATATAACTACAAAAATACAAATATCTCTCAAGCTTAAACTCTAATATCCACAAAATTATTGTTCGATAAGAGACAGATTTTCAGCGTGTTTTACTTCTTCTTGACTTAGTACAGTTGCTTGTGCTTCTGCTTTTTCGGTAGAACCATAACCTAAAATATTAAGCATACCATGACTTTCTTGCGCTGAGGCAAACAACTGTGTGGTAATAGTACCATCTTCAAGACGATCCACCAATACGTGTTTTGGTGCAGGAATCAAACAGTGCTGAATACCTCCATAGCCGCCTAGAGACTCTTGGTAGGCACCTGTATGGAAAAATCCAACATATTGACGCTCTTGACCTTCTTCAAAAATTGGCAAGTACAAATCTGAACTATGCGCTTCGGTGTTATAGAAGTCCATCGAGTCGCAAGTCAAACCACCTAAGTTTACTTTTTGATAAGGCGAGCCCCAGTTGTTTACAGGAAGCATGATATATTTTTGGTTCATACCCCAAGAGTCTGGCAATTGAGTAATAAACGAACCATCAATCATGTACCATAATTCCTTGTCATTTTGGAGTTTTTGGTCAATGATTTCGTATAAAACAGCACCACTTTCGCCAACGGTATATGAACCAAATTCTGTAAAGATATTTGGAACAGGCACGTTGTTTTTATTACAAATCCATGAAATAGATTCGACGATTTCGTCAATCATTGCTTGGTAATCGTAATTGAATTGCAATGAAGTTTGAATCGGCAAGCCACCACCCAAGTCGATAGAATCTAAATCTGGGCAGATTTTTTTCATTTCACAATATTTGTAAATAAAGCGGCTCAATTCTGACCAATAGTAAGCACTATCTTTGATACCAGTATTGATAAAGAAGTGCAACATTTTGAGCTTATATTTGCTGCTGTTCTGAATTTTGTTTTTATACAAATCCATCACATCAGAGTAGCGAAGCCCCAAACGCGAAGTATAGAAAGCAAAATCTGGCTCTTCATCAGTGGCAATGCGGATACCCAAATTGACCGTCTCGGCAGTTACTGATTTATCATAAAAATCAATTTCTTTGAGATTGTCCAAAATAGGAATACAATTAAAGCCCTCATTTATCAGCTCACTGATGTATTGAGTATATAAAGGCAACTTGTAGCCATTGCAAAGGATATAGGTAGATTTTGAAATCTTACCTTCATCATATAGCTTGCGAATAATAGGAATATCGTAAGAAGAGGATGTTTCGAGGTGAACATTATGACTCAGAACCTCTTCGACCACAAATCTAAAATGCGAAGACTTTGTACAGTAACAATACGTATAATTTCCCTTGTAATTGTACTTTTTGATAGCATTCTTAAACATGCGCTTGGCGTTTTCGATATGCTCACCAATTTTGGGTAAATACGTGATTTTTAGCGGAGTTCCGTATTGTTTTATGATGTCCATCAACGGTACGTTGTTGAACATTAATTCGTTGTTTTCGTCAATGTTGAACTCAAGAGTTGGAAACTCAATCGTCTGGTCAATGAGGTCAATGTAATTTTTCATCCTACTGCGAAAAGCATAAAGCGAGTTTTTATGTTCGAAATTATTTAAGTTTGTGAGTATTCGTCTTAAGAAACGAAAACCGCAAGAAATTTTACTAACGAAAATCGACTTGCGGAGTTTACTCATAAAAAACGTGCAAAAGTGCAATAAAAGTATGACCTTTGCAAGAATCTAATTTGGATTTATTTTTATTTCACAATTTGATAAAATCATTCTGTCAAATTATTTGATTATCAAAGAGTTGTATCGATAAATAATTCAAGTGAGTAATCCATGGATTTTCTTGAAAATGATTCATTATCAGTTAGTTAGTTTCTTGGAAAAGTCATAGCAAATCCAAAACCACAATCTTTTTAACGAACAATGTTTTGAACTGGAAAGTTCGAGTTAAAATTTTATGAAAAAAGTTCACTTTATTGCTATTGGGGGGGCAGCGATGCACAATTTAGCTATCGATCTGCATAATAATGGTTATTTAGTTACTGGTTCGGACGATGAAATATATGAGCCTTCACGTAGCTTATTGGCAGCTTGTGGCTTATTACCAGTCGAAATTGGTTGGTTCCCTGAGAAGATTTCAGAAGATTTGGATTGTGTAATTTTGGGGATGCATGCCAGAGTAGACAATCCTGAGTTGTTGAAAGCCCAAGAATTGGGGGTGAAAATTTACTCATATCCTGAATTTATTTATCAAAATAGCCAAAATAAGCAAAGAGTGGTGATTGCTGGTAGCCATGGTAAAACTACGATTACGTCAATGGTTTTACATGTGTTGAAATACCACAATCGCAAATTTGATTATTTGGTAGGTGCTCGTATCGAAGGCTTTGAGACTATGGCCAAACTTTCGGATGCTCCTGTGATTGTGATTGAAGGCGACGAATACCTATCGTCACCTATTGATCGCCGTCCAAAATTTTTGCACTACCACCCGCACGTAGCTTTGATTTCGGGAATTGCTTGGGATCATATCAATGTATATCCTCAATTTGAGGACTATGTGCATCAGTTTGAACTCTTGGCGCAAGATTTACCAAAATCTGGTAGCTTGATTTATGACGAAACAGATTCGTTGGTAAATACACTGGGTCAAAAAGAATATGCTGATATTCAGAAATATGCCTACAAAGCTCACCCTGCGGTGGTGAGAAATGGAAAGACTTTTTTACAATTACCTGATAAAAAAGAACTAGCAATCGAGGTTTTTGGAGAGCATAATCTCAAAAATCTTAATGGCGCACGCTTGATACTAAGCCAGATTGGTATCGAAGATGAGCAGTTTTATGAAGCAATTGCTTCGTTTAAAGGAGCTGCCAAGCGCTTAGAGCTAGTAGGACAAAACGATGAAACGGTGTTTTATCGTGATTTTGCTCATGCACCATCTAAGGTGGAGGCGACAACCAAAGCGCTCAAAGGACAGTATCCCAACCGTCATTTGGTAGCTTGCTTGGAGTTACACACTTTTAGTAGTTTGAACAAAAACTTCTTGAAAGAGTATGCTCACAAGTTGGACGGAGCTGATACCGCAGTTGTATATTTCAGTCCTAAAACCCTTGAACACAAAAAGATGCCAGCGCTTAGTGTAGAAGAAGTTAAAGCAAATTTTGCGAACAGCAATCTCGAAGTATTTACTGATAACCAGTCTCTGAAGACCTTCCTTTTGAGCAAGCGATGGCGCGGCTCAAACTTACTGATGATGTCGTCGGGGACCTTTGATGGTCTGGATTTCAAAGAATTATCTAGTCAAATACTTTCGTAAAATTATGGTACAGTTTGGGAAGATGAACAGAACGTTCGCTTGCTGTACTTATTGAACTTTTATACAATCATGAATCGTATTACTCAGCTTTTTGAACAAAAGAAAAATAACGTACTCAATATTTATTTTACAGCGGGTTATCCACAACTCAACGATACAACAATCATCTTGAAGGCTTTGGACGAGAGCGGTGCTGATTTAGTAGAAATCGGAATGCCTTACTCAGACCCAGTTGCGGATGGTGAGACAATTCAACATGCCAATCAAGTAGCTTTGGATAATGGAATGAGTGTAAAGTTGTTGTTTGAACAACTTGCTGGCATTCGTCCAGCTATCAAAGTACCAATTTTGCTGATGGGTTATATCAATCCAGTATTGCAGTTTGGGATTGAGGAGTTTTGTAAAAAATGCCAAGAAGTAGGAGTGGATGGTTTGATTTTGCCAGATCTTCCTGCCGACGTGTATGAAGAGGATTATAAAGCAATTTTTGAGAAATATGGCATTTTAAATATCTTCTTAATTACGCCACAAACTTCAGAAAGCCGTATTAGTCATATCGATGCTATTTCTGAAGGCTTTATCTATATGGTATCTTCGGCAAGTATTACAGGAGCAAAATCGGGTATTTCTGATGAGCAAGAGGCTTACTTCAGTCGTATCAATGCCATGAACTTGAAAAATCCTCGTTTGATTGGCTTTGGTATTTCGGATAACGCTACATTCACAAAAGCATCATCGCACGCAGCAGGTGCAATTATTGGTAGTGCATTTATCAAAGTTGTGACAGAAGCAAAAGATTTATCAGCTGATATTAGTGCTTTTGTAAAATCAGTAAAAGGAGAATAAGTTATGAATGAGTGAGTTGTGAATGAGTGATTGCTCCCTAATTCAGTAACTTAAAAATCAGATATCTATCAAAAAAGCGGTCGAAAATTGTTTTTCGACCGCTTTTTTGATGATAAAATGCTGGACATGTAAATAATCCCTCATTCACAATTCACTAATTCACTCATTGCTACCACGCCACTGTTACTGCACCACGTTTTACTTGTAGTGGAGTGCCTACGTTTGGCTCAGGATATTCGGGGCGATAGGTTATCTCCCAAGCATAGCTATTAGGTGGTGCCAAAACACCTCTAAATTTACCATCCCATTCATCCTCCCAATCATACGATACAAATACCAATTCGCCCCAACGGTTGTAGATTTTTAGCGAAAAACCTTCTTTTAAAATATGTCTAGGAAAAATTTTGAAAGTATTATTATATCCGTCATTATTTGGGGTAAAGATATTGGGAACAATAATATCTGGCACACATAAGTCATACACCCAAGTACTTGCTTTGATACTACAACCTTCTTGGTTTGTTATCTGAACGGTATAATTACCCACTGAAGAAACTTTGATTTTTTGGGAAGTCTCGCCAGTAGGTGTCCATTCATATCTCCATGTGTTTCCTGCATTCCCTGGATCTAGCTCTAGTTCATTTCCATCTGCTAGACATAATGGAACCTCCGATTTGAGGCTACTAAAAGGGATAGGGAGGATATTTACATTGATATCATCGTTGGCATTACAAGCACCATTTGAAACCAATAAGGTATAATTGCCAGATCTGGTTGGGGAGATTTGCGGCGTACTTTCACCAGTATTCCATCTAAAAGTCCAGTTAGGGTCTGTTGGAATACCAATGATGACGGATGAGTTTTTACAAAAAACAACATCTTCGCCCAAATCTACATAAGGCTTAGCCACGGTCGAAATATTTGTACTTCCTTTTCCTGTACAACCATTTTGGGTATAGCTATAGCTAATAGTTTCTGTTTTTATAAAAGTTGCAGGTGTATACAAACCTGTTGCGCTGATTGTGCTCGAGCCACTCCATGTACCTCCCGCAGGCGTGGCACGTAGTTGTACAGGGGTAGCTCCTATACATAAGAAAGATGGTCCTACAACACTTACTCTTGGGCTTGCCCTAAAAGTAACAGTTGTACGAGCTGAATTATTACATTTCCCATCCAACGATGTAACCGTTACACTGTATGTACCAGCATATTGAACGTTGATAGTAGGAGTGGTTGCTCCTGTGCTCCAAAGCACTGTTCCTGTTGGCGTTTGATTTAGGGTTAAAGTAACTGTTTCTCCTTCACATTTTATGACGGGAGGTTCAATGTTTAATTGGGTACTTGCTACTTTCAAAAGGGTAATAGGAGAAGTCGTATACTGACATCCCTCTACCGTTTCGAGGACAATTTGGTAGGTTCCAACTCCCAGATTCGCTATTTGATAGGTTTTATCTTTTATAAAAATACCACTCATATCACCAGTACCTATCTGACTAAATACATCATTTACCTTTTGTAAAAGGACATATTTTGCAGGAATAAATTGGTTTGTAGCTCCTAAATTAATGGTTATACTACCATCGGTCAAGCATGTTACAGGACTTGATTGTGTGGTAATTATAGCATTAGGTAATCTGGTAGGTTGTAGGTTATAATCAGCTGTTTGATAACAAGTATTAGGACTGCTAATGCTGACTTGGTAAATCCCTGCGCCTAGTGCGGATATACTACTACCTCTTAAACTAGGGATGGTGGTACCGTTTTTCTTCCAGATAAAATTGTAAGTATCTAGTGGCGAAAAGTTGACTAAGCTAATGGCTCCATCTTGCGCATTACAGGCTGTCGGATTGGTTGTTCTAGCAGTAAACGTTGCTTTTGGACGAGCCGTCACTTGTATTTCATCACTCACTACACAGGGAACGGTACCTACCAAAGTGGTAGCCGTAACCTTATACAGCCCTGTAGTCGAAACCGTTATGGATGGGGTTCTTGCTCCTGTACTCCATAAATAGGTTGTGGAGTTATTAAGACTCGGTATAGCTGCGTTTAATACTATCGAGCTATTCTGGCAGATTGTAGTATCTGTCAATGCAAATGGAGGAGATTGAGCCAAAACTACTTTTACCTCATCTTCTTTGATACAACCATTACTTTCAACAAGTACCTTGTAGGTACCAGATTGTGTAACGTTCAAGGTCGAAAGCGTATCAGAGAGAAGACCTCCATCTTTTATCCAGAAGTAGCGACTATTAGGTACTGTATTTTTTGAGTCTAAGGTTGTGCTTGCCTCACATAGCTGAATATCGTTGCCCAAATCAGGATTAGGCATTGGTTTTATGGTAAACTCTTGCGCAGGTAAAGTTGTATCAGATTTACAACGATTGGCCATCGTAACAGTAACATGATATAGCCCAGGCTCAGATAAGGTGGTACTTACCTGCAAATCTCGGTCAGATCCTGTTCCACCAAGAGTTGCAACAGGTGAGGAGGTTTCTGGTTGACCTTGTTGTGGTGCTGGACCTTTGTAAACCTTCCAGAGAGTTTTGGTATTTTTTAGTTTTTCTCCACAAAGATGATTAGCCTGAAACTGAGTAGGCGAACCCAAACAGGTATCACCTACTGAGATACCCGACTGTTGATCTTGGTCTGGATTTACAGTAGTATTATTCGGTAAGCCTAATTGACTCAGTTTGCCTGCCAAGTCAAACCCACGCCGATTGTATTCTAAAGTATCAACTTTGCTACCTGTTTGTAAAATGATATTAGGTTGTCCAATTACGGCCAAGTGAGTACTACCCTGAACAGCCATATAAATTTTGCCGTCGGGGCCAATTTTTAATGCGCCAAAATTCTGGGTGGCCGTACTGTCAATTAGTTTTCGAGATAAGCTAATTGTTGCAGAGTCTTTAGATGTCAAGTCAAACTGTAATAGCTGAGACTTGATGGATGGATCGGCAGGAGGAAGCGTTGTTACTCCTGCGGTTAGACTTGTATACAAACTATTTCCATCTGGCGAAAACTCAGCTCCGTACAATGTTGGAGGTGCTTTGCCCAAATCGATGACTTTTTTATTGGAAATCTCCCCCGTTGAATCTGCAAAATCGTATATTTCTACATAATTTCGATCTGGTCCAGGTACTACATACGCCATTTTGGTACCATCTTGCGAAAACTTTAAATATCCCTGCGCTTTGCCAACCGAGTCTATTTTGGCACCAATACTAATAGTTTTAGAAATAGAAACCCCATTTTTCGTTACACGATACATACGGTAGGTACTATCTCCGTAGTCGTGGCTTACTACCCAATATGTAGAATCTTTGGGTACATATACAGAGGCGATACTTTCGGTGGTACTGTTGGTATCTAAAGGAATATTTTTCTCAATAACTTTGCCCAAACCTCCATCTCTGCGCATATCTACAATAGAGTAGGTAAGCTGTTTATTCCCATTTACATCGGTTGTTGTAAATACATAGTAGGTGGATTGACAGCCTTTACACGAAGGTACAGGTACAATCACGACCCCTTGTGTAGCCGAAGAGCTACCAGCCAAAGGAATACTCGAAGATACAGAAGGCATTAATGTGCCATCGGTTCGGTACACGTTTTTACCATCAGAGTAAAAGATGGTGTTTCCTTTCGGATCTGTTATTCCGGCTACACCCTCCATTGAATCTGTTTTTCCATTGTCATCGGCGGTTGGTTCTCCATTTTGAAACAGAATACCAGCCCCTTGTCCAAAATACCAATATTCCTTGGGAGGTTGCGGAGGAGGAGGTACACAAAGTTTGACATTAAGTTTATTTTCGGCAGAACACCCCGTCAAGGTATCTGTTACTTGTACTGAATAACAAGTTGTAGAGTCTGCTAAAATTGTTTGTGTCGTATCGCCTTTTGGAAACCACAGGTATTTAAACTGAGGTTCGGCACCACCTGTTCGGTAGGGGTCAAGCTTGAGTTTATCTCCTTTACAAATGGTGGTATCTTGCTGAGAAGGATCATTTCCTAAATAAAATGGTCGAGGAGGCTGATTAATCGTGATAACCTTGGTGTACACAGCCGGGCCTGACGCCTCGTTTCGAGTAAGCGTGACTGTATAAGTGCCAGGTGTGTTGTATAAATGAGCAGGGTTTAGTCGAGTAGAGGTATTTTTGTTTCCACTGGTTGGGTCACCAAAGTTCCAAGAAACACTTGTTGCTTTGGAGGTGTGCAAGTCACGAAACTGAGTGGCAGCAGTTGAGTCAGAACATTCGGACAAACAAAGGTTTTTTACGGCAATATAGTCTGGATTACTTGTCGTTTGCCCCATACCATTATTGCAAACAATCCAAATGAGGAGCTGTCCGAAAAGGATATGTAAAAAATGAAGATATGTTTTACCAAAATTTAACATTTGTTCGTTATCTATGTCGTGATACTCATCTTACCAATTTACTCTAATAGACCGACAACTCAATTAAAGGGTTGTATATATACGCAGAGATGGCACCAGTTTTGTAGAAAAAAAATCATTTATTGAATAAACAAACTACATAACTTTATGTTCCAGAGATATTTTGAGGTAATTTTTATATAATTTAACGAATAAGTAGGATATTAATTTTAAAGTAAACTCTAAAACGCTTTTTTACCTTCAAAAAGGTCTTTTTTTGTTAAAACTTAATATAAAAATACGATTCTAGCAGCTTTTTGTAGTCAAATCGGGTCATGTTAGTAAAATCTATTTCTACCTTTCTCAATACAGTTAGTTATGATTTAAGTAGTCTGCTTTGAACTACACGCCGTTGGCATTTGCCAAAAGGTCTATTTTTTTTCATAAAAACCTTGTAAAACTATCTGCCTATTGCCCAACAACTTAAATCCGATTTTGTAAGAATACTTAAGAGACCTATTAAATAAAAAAATTAGAGATTTACAAAGAAATATGAGCAGTAACTTTTATTTATAATATGTTAAGAAAAACCATTTTAGGCTTAGGTATATTGCTAGGAACTGTACGAGTAGTATTGGGGCAAGACCCACAATACTCACAGTTTTATGCAGCTCCGTTATATCTTAATCCAGCATTTGCAGGGTCGGCTATGGCGCCTCGAGTAAATTTTAATCATCGAAATCAGTGGCCTTCACTTAGTGCAAATTTTGTAACCTCGTCGCTTTCGGCCGATATGTATCTCGAAAGAATTAATAGCGGGGTGGGCTTATTGATTACGAATGATAGACAATTTTCAAATCTTAAGACTACCGATATTGGTGCAATTTATACATACCATCTTAAATTAAGCGATGGTCTATCTGCCAATTTGGGTGTGCAGGGCTCTTACGTAAGTCGTAGTATCAACTTTGGGGATTATATTTTTGCTGATCAAATTCAATCATATCTCAATGGGGGAGGATATCCTTCGAGTTATAATACAAACGACCCAATCGTGGCGGGTGGATTTGCCCCTACAATTCAATATTGGGATTTTTCTTCAGGAGGGATTGTTTATTCAGAAAGATTTTGGGCTGGGCTCTCGGTGCATCATATCAATCAGCCTAATCAATCTTTTGGTAATGCTGATGCCAAATTGCCTATGAAAATAGGCGTACAGGCTGGTTATCGTATCCCATTGGCTGACTATGAAATAGGGAATAGTCTGGGAAGTCAAATAGAAAAAGAAAAAAGTCTTACGCCCGTTGTACACTACAAACACCAAGGTGCATTTGACCAGTTGGACGTAGGGATGTATTTGACTTACTCGCCCCTTGTGCTTGGAGCTTGGTACAGAGGTATTCCCTTAAAAACATACAAAAAAGATAATACAACCTACCTGAGTAACGATGCTGCTGTTATTTTGATAGGCTATCGGCAAGACAACTTTTCGATTGGCTACAGCTATGACATGACAATTTCGAGCTTAGGTTCTTCTACTGGGGGCGCGCACGAAATATCTTTATCTTATGTATTTACTGATTTATTTGATTCAAAACCAAAATATCGTCCTCGTAAAACCGAACTTCGTTGTCCGAAATTTTAAAGGCTATTCAACAAACATGAGCCATTCCTATATTTAGCCATTGAGCGAATTCGTGATTATGTTAAAATTTTCATTCTAGCAACGACCTACTGATTACGTCTAAAGCTGGGTCATATTTTAGTATCAAAAAAGGGGTCGGAAAATATTTTCCGACCCCTTTTTTAATGAAAACTTGTAGAGTAGCCCCAATCTTAAAGTTCGGGATGACTCATGTTTGATTCTATTAGGCAATGCCTGACTAGGCCTAAGCCACAAAACATTGCGTCTCTACTGCTAGAATCGGTCATACAATTTAGTATGAATCCTATTGTAACTTTTTATATCTAATACGTTTTGGTGTGGCATCAGCACCCAAGCGCTTACGACGATTTTCTTCGTAATCAGAGAAGTTACCTTCAAACCAATAGACCTGAGAGTCGCCCTCGAATGCTAAGATATGGGTAGCTACACGGTCGAGGAACCAGCGGTCGTGAGAAATAACAACAGCACAACCACCAAAGTTTTCGAGGGCTTCTTCCAAAGCACGTAGGGTATTTACGTCGAGGTCGTTGGTAGGCTCATCTAATAACACCAAGTTGGCTCCTTCTTTTAGCATCATTGCCAAGTGCACGCGGTTGCGCTCACCACCCGACAGGTTAGCGATTTTCTTTTCTTGGTCGGCACCCGCAAAGTTAAATTTACTCACATAAGCACGAGCATTTACTTGCTTATTGCCTAGCATAATGTGCTCGGTACCACCCGATATAGTTTCGAAAACAGATTTGTTGGGGTCTAAGTGATTGTGTTCCTGATCTACATAAGTCATTTTTACAGTTTCACCAATTTCGAAAGTACCCTTATCAGGTGTTTCTTGACCTGTAATTAACTTAAATAAAGTAGATTTACCAGCACCGTTGGGTCCGATAATACCGACAATACCTGCTGGAGGCAAAGAGAAGTTAAGATTTTCGAATAATAACTTATCTCCATACGCCTTTGATACATTATTTACTTCGATAACCTTATTTCCTAGGCGTGGGCCTGGTGGGATAAATAGTTCTAGCTTATCTTCTTTCTGTTTGTTTTCTTCCGAAAGGAGTTTTTCATAAGCACCCAAACGAGCCTTAGATTTAGCCTGACGAGCTTTTGGAGCCATGCGTACCCACTCCAATTCACGCTGTAAAGTTTTTTGGCGTTTAGATTCTGTTTTTTCTTCCATAGCCAAGCGATTTTGCTTTTGCTCTAACCACGAAGAATAATTGCCTTTCCATGGAATACCCTCACCACGGTCAAGCTCTAAAATCCAGCCAGCTACGTTATCTAAGAAATAACGGTCGTGGGTTACAGCAATCACGGTTCCTTTATATTGACGAAGGTGTTCTTCCAACCACAATACCGATTCGGCATCGAGGTGGTTGGTAGGTTCATCGAGCAATAACACGTCTGGTTCTTGCAACAACAATCGGCAAAGCGCCACACGGCGTTTTTCACCACCCGAAAGATTACCTACTAAGGCCTCAGACGGAGGGCAACGAAGCGCATCCATCGCTTTTTCGAGGCGAGTGTCCAATTCCCAAGCATTGAAGTGGTCAAGTTTTTCTTGAACTTCTCCTTGGCGAGCCAACAACTTATCAAAATCGGCATCTGGGTCACCAAAAGCCTCGTTGATTTCATCAAACTCTTTTAAAAGACCGACAATTTCAGCCACGCCTTCCTCGACAATTTCCTTCACCGTTTTGGTAGGGTCTAATTTGGGTTCTTGCTCAAGCATCCCAACAGTATACCCAGGCGAAAAAACTACATCGCCTGTATAGCTTTTATCGATACCAGCAATAACGCGCAACAACGAAGATTTACCTGCACCGTTTAGACCAAGTACCCCAATTTTGGCACCATAGAAAAAAGATAGGTAGATATTTTTGAGAATTGTTTTTTGTGGTGGAACGGTTTTTGAAACCCGCTCCATTGAAAAAATAATGGTTTCTTGACTCATTGTTTTTTTGTTTTATTCTAAAGGTCTATTTATATTAGTAAAATGAATAACTAAAGCTCTTTGTAGCTTTGGGGTAAAATGCTTGAAGCTCAATACTTTTAATCAAAAGAAAGAGTAAAGTCTCAAAAAAAACGACTTTTATTCAAGTAATGAAAGCTTGAACCTGTCAGCAGAACAGATTCACGAAATTTAAAAATTAAAAGTTTTCAAAGATACTAAAAGCGTAGTGGGGATTCAGTGTATACGGCTTAGTTTTTATTTCCATTGGTAATTAATAGCGATTTTAGCAGGTCTATGTTAAATTTTGTCCGAATAATGGATAAACAATATTTAAAATTATATTTTTTATTGAAATTCAGTATATTGCAAAAAAAATATCAAACTAATAACCGATAAAAATCAACTAACAATCAATAAATTTGTCTAATTAAATCAAATAGGTTATTAACTAGATTTTTTCATTCATTTTATTTAATCAATTGTTTTATTAAATATGATCAATGAGTTTATCAAAAATCAAAACAGCTAATATTTAACCTAAACCATGAATCCCGTTAGAGCTATGAGCATTGCCAAAAACTCTAACCACGCAACGTAAACCAATGGAAAATACAGTAAAAAACCCTGCCGAGTATGGCTATTGTAAAGATGGTAAGGTCTATTTAAAAGGATATTTGGAATACCCAGACCGCCTGATTGGTGTTGTTCGTAACACCGAAGAAGAAGCTCTTCAGTATTTTGTTAATCGCTTTGCTATCGCAGAAAACAAAGTGAATTTGCTTTTCTCTCAAGTAGATGAAGCTCAAAACAAAGGCTCTTACCTAACTAAATTACTCCAACTACGTAAAAACCTCGTAGAGTTTGATGGTTTGGGTAATTTCGTACCTCTACTTCACAAGTTGGATGAGTTAGAATTGCAGTTGCGTGAGCTAATTCTAAACAATCAAATCAAAAATCTTGAAATCAAGAGAGCTTTGATTGAGGAAGCTATTCAAGCTGGTGCTATCGATGATTGGGCCAAAGCTACTGATGTCATTATGGAAATCAAAACCAAATGGCTCAAAACTGGTCCTGTTGATAAAGCATTGCAAGATGGCATCGAAACTGAATTTAATGGTATCGTTGACAACTTCTTCGTTCGTCGTCGTGAATACTATGCTGAGAAAAACCGTATCATCGACGAAAAATTGGCACAACTCCAACGCATCGTTGATAATGCCCGCGCCTTACGCTATGAACAAGATGTAGATGCTGGTTTCCTAAAAATCAAAGACCTTCAACGCGAGTGGAAAACTATTTCACAAGTACCACCCAAAAAGCAGTCGATGCTCTGGAAACAGTTTAAGCGTTCTTCTGATTTCTTCTTCGAGCGTTATAACAATGTGAAGGGTATTGTTTCAAAACCAAGAATCGACCCTCGTGTTCAACAAATGATGGACATGACTACCGAATTGGAGCGCAACTTCCCAGATCAACCAAACATTCCTCAAACTGCCGAAAAAGCAAAAGCATATCTAGTAAAATGGAAAGAGCTTTCTACATTGGCAAAAAGTGTGGATAGAAACTTGGCTGAGCGATTCCGTAACATCTGTGATAAGATTTTCGAAATGAACTATCTATTGCGTGTTATCTCGTATCGTCATCCTTCATTGCATGATAAACCTCGTATCGAGCAGTTGAAGATTATGATCAACCAAATGGACTATATGACCAAAAAAGAGAAAAACGAATTGGATACCTTTATTTCTGAATCGCAATACTCTGGTCAAATGAACGACAAATTGGTTATCAATAAAATCAATACGCAAAAGCGCAAAATTTCAATGAAAGAAACGCTTTTGGTTGAGTTCAAAAAAGAACTAGAAACTTTGTTGGGTCAATAAGACTTGATAAAGAAGCAATAAAGAAAAATCCCTTTGGTGAGAGCCAAAGGGATTTTTCTTTTGTATCAATGTTGGGCTTTCGGCGGTCAGCTGTCGGAAACAATATTTTTATTTATTGCATCCTAAATAAGTTGCCTAAAGCTTCACTTACTTATTTAACATTACAAATGCTTCATGTAAGTTGCCAAATCCTTATCGCCACGACCAGAAAGATTAATCACAACTGTTTCGTTGGATTGAGCTCCTAATTCTTCTAATGCTGCAAGTGCATGAGCTGACTCCAATGCAGGTATAATACCTTCTAGTTTTGATAACTGAAAACCTGCTTTCAAGGCAGCTTCGTCTGTAATAGCAAAAAACTTAGCACGATTTGTATCAAACAAATGTGCATGCATAGGACCAATACCTGGGTAATCCAAACCTGCCGAAATAGAATGTGGTTCTACCACCTGCCCATCTTCTGTTTGCATCAAGATACTACGACTTCCATGTAATACACCTGGTTTTCCCAAAAATGTTGTGGCCGCCGAAAAACCAGAGCTAATACCATGACCACCTGCTTCTGCTGCAACCAATTGCGTTTGTTCATCAGCTAAGAAATGATAGAAAGCACCTGCGGCATTCGACCCACCACCTACACAAGCAATAACATAATCAGGATTAGTTTTGCCTGTTTTTTCTTGTAGTTGCCATTTGATTTCTTCCGAAATAACAGATTGGAAACGCGCTACCATATCAGGATACGGGTGTGGACCCACAACCGAACCAATGATATAGTGTGTATCTACAGGGTTGTTAATCCAGTGACGCATGGCATCGTTAGTCGCATCTTTCAAGGTCTTTGAACCACTTTTTGCCGCACGAACTTCGGCTCCAAGCATTTTCATACGTGCTACGTTTGGTGCTTGACGCTCAATGTCGATTTCGCCCATGTATACAATACACTCCAAGCCCATCAAAGCACAAACCGTTGCCGTAGCAACACCATGCTGACCAGCACCAGTTTCGGCTACGATACGTCTTTTTCCCAAACGTTTCGCCAACAATGCCTGTCCAATGGTATTATTTACTTTGTGTGCGCCTGTATGACACAAGTCTTCACGCTTCAAGTAAATGGTAGTATTATATTTTTCTGAAAGACGTTCTGCTAAAAACAAGGGCGTTGGACGACCAACATAGTCTTTCAATAAAGCGTCAAATTCAGCTTTGAAAGCAGGGTCGTTGATGATACTCAAATAGTTATTTTTGAGTTCTTCTACGTTAGGATACAACATTTCAGGAATAAATGCTCCTCCGAATTGCCCGTAGTACCCTTTTTCGTTTACGTTATATTGTTGAGTTGTTGTCATTTGACACAAATAAGTTTAAGAAATGATTGTCCTTGGTTGTTGTAGTTTTATTGCATTTCAACTTCCTCAGGTTTTAATATTTTGATTAACTCACTAAGTTGATCAATATCCTTTAATGCTGGTTCAAGCTCAAACTTACTATTTACGTCTATCGCATGAATACGCAATTGTTTTAAGTCTAAGGTTTGTGCTGCATTGGCCAAGCTTACTCCTCCAGCCAAGAAAAACGGTTTTTCGTTGTCATAACGATTTAGTAAAGACCAGTCAAATGCTAACCCTGTACCGCCAACTTGCTCACCAACTTTGGTATCGAATAAGAAGAAATCGCAATGAGGTTTATAATTATGTAACTTGGCAAAGTTGAACGTACTATCCACCGAAAAAGCTTTAATGATGCTTACACCTTTAAATTTAAGATTTTTACAAAAATCAGGAAGCTCTTCACCATGTAACTGAACATAATCCAAACTATATTTTTTTACCATATCCAAAATAAAAGCTTGTGATGCGTTCACAAAAACACCGACTTTTTTGGTTGATTTTGGAAAAGACTTGAGTAACTCCTCATCTAGGTCATTTCCGACAAATCGGCTTGACTTTGGATAAAAAATAAAACCCATGTAGTCTGGTTGCAAGGCTAGCACTTCTCGGATGTTCTCGGCATCACGCATTCCACATATTTTTAGTCTCATGTCTTGTCGATAGTTGTTAGGAATTTGACGTTCTTAAAAAACAAAAATACTGAAAAAACATGACATTTTTGTGGAAATAAGGTTGCTAAAAAGCCATTTAATTTACTGAATTTGAGCAATTAGGCTTTTTAAGGTTTCGGCGGGAGCTGGAGTTTTCATAAATGTTTCGCCAATCAAAAACCCTCTGTATCCTACTTCTCTTAATTGCTTGATTGTTTCGGGTTGAGAAATACAACTTTCCGAAATTTTAATACAATGACTTGGAATCTTTTCGGCTAGCTCAAGTGAGGCATTTACGTTTTGTTCCGCAAAGTTTTTAAGATTACGGTTATTCACACCCACTACGTCGATATACTCACAAAGACTGCGGTCTAGTTCTTCTTGGTCGTGAACTTCCAAAAGTGTTTCCATACCTAATTCTTTTACGACTTTTCCTAGTTCATAAATACGCGTAGGAGTAAGGTTGGCCGCAATTAATAGGATTACGTCAGCGCCTAAGGCTTTGGCTTCAAAAATTTGATATTCGTCAATAATAAAATCCTTACGCAAAATAGGAATGGTAGGATTAGCTTTACGGGCTGCCAAGATATCTTCGTCCGAACCACCAAAGAAATCCATATCTGTCAAAACTGACAAGCAAGCTGCTCCAGCCTGAACATATCCTGTTGTTACGTCCTCAACTGTTACATTGGCATTGATAATACCTTTTGAAGGTGATTTTCTTTTAAATTCAGCAATGATTCCCGACGATGCAGGATTCAATAAACTGGTTTTAAGAGAATTCGTAGTTTTGGCAAAATATCCTTTCTTAGTAAGCTCATCGATTGAGACAAGGGCTTTTCTTTCGGCTACTTCACGAACTTTGTTTTCTATGATTTTATCTAAAATTGTCATTTCTTAAAGGTTTTTGGGCATTAAGTGTGAGTGCTGAGTTGTGAAATTAAAATTTCAGTGATCAATACTTTTACCCACAATTAAATTCAACTATTTGGCCTTGGATTTTTAGCTATGAGCTCTCGGCAAAAAATATCTGTGGTTCTTTAGATGTTGTGCTTGCCTAATGCATATAGCTTACAGCCTAAAGCGTACCAACTTAAGCAATAAATTTCTTGAAAGATTCGAGTGCTTTACCACTTTCTAATGATTCTTTGGCTTTGGCTACGGCATCTTCTAAACTCAGATTGTCGCTTGCACAATACAGCGCAGTAGCGGCATTAGCCAATACTACTTCTGTTTGTGCTTTGGTGCCTTCATTGCTTAATACCGATGTCAAGATTTTGGCTGACTCTTCTACTGTATGACCACCATGCAACTCTTCTGGACTACACTTTGAGAAGCCTAATTGTTTTGGAGAAATGGTTTCAATTCCTTTTTGTGTAATCAAAACAAAGTCTCCCGTCAATGAAATTTCGTCATAACCATCTAATCCATACAAAACGCCGAAGTTTTTGCCAGTTTTCTCAAAGATGGCACCGTATAATTTTAGCACTTCTTCATTATATACTCCTGTGATTTGTTTTTGCACTTTTGCAGGATTCAAGATAGGGCCAAGCATGTTGAAGAAAGTCTTCATGCCAAGCTCTTTACGAATAGGACCTACAAATCGCATAGCAGGATGAAATAGTGGGGCATGCAAAAAACAAATACCTGCTTGCTCGATTTTACCTCGTAAATACTCCTCATCATTCGAGAATCTTACGCCTAGGTATTCTAAAACTGTTGATGACCCAACCGAAGAAGAAACTCCATGATTGCCATGTTTGGCAATAGACTGACCAGCGCCTGCTACCACAAAAGAGGCTGTTGTGGAAATATTGAAGGTATCTTTACCATCGCCACCAGTACCACACAAATCCATTGGATCGTATGCCGATAGGTCAATCGTTACTGCCAAATCGAGCATGGCATCTCTAAAACCTTCCAATTCTTCTGGCGTAATAGCCTGAATCATATAGGTAGTTAAAAATGCTGCTATTTGAGATGGGTTTGCATCTCCTCTACCAATAATCGAAAGGGCTGCATAAGCCTCTTCTTGCGTTAATTGATTACCAGCAATGCGTTTATTTAAAAAAGACTTCATAGTTGAAATATTTGCGCTAGACGCTAAGTTGAAAACACTGGAATATTTTAGGGAAATAAAAAGTCATTAGCTTTTTACCCAGTTTTCAACCATTTTGACACCAAACTGAGTAAGATAGGCTTCTGGGTGAAACTGTACCCCACGAATATCGTATTTGGTATGAGCTTCGGCCATTACAAAACCTTTATCGTCTATAGCTGTAATAATCAAATCTTCAGGCATTGTTTCTGGAACAACCGTCCATGAGTGATAACGACATACATCTACCTCTTTGGGTACGCCTTGAAAAAGTACTTCGTTGGGTTGAGTAATGATACATTTAGTAGTTACCCCATGTAGTACATCGCCCATATTGAGAAGCTTAGCTCCAAAAGCTTCACCAATAGCTTGGTGACCTAGGCAAACGCCAAAGATACTTTTGCTTGGCGCATATTCTTTGATAACGTCTAGTAAAATACCTGCTTCTTCAGGAATACCGGGTCCTGGAGATAGAAGGATTTTATCATATTTTTTTACTTCTTCTAAAGCAATTTTATCATTTCTGAAAACGTCCACGTCGTTTCCTAAATCTTTGAGAATATATACAAGATTATATACAAAAGAGTCGTAATTGTCGAGTACTAAGATTTTCATGTTTTTATGCGATTTGACCCAAAAGTCAGTTGAATACTAGATTTGTTCGGCTACTTCCAATGCTTTGCGCAAGGCAGCTAATTTGTTGTGTACTTCCTGCATTTCGCTTTCGATAACAGATTTTGCTACTACACCCATTCCTGCTTGGTAATAAAGTGTGTTGTTTTTGCTCAAGAATGTACGAATAGCAATAGCATGGTTAAAATTACCTTGGAAGTCCATGTACCCAATAGCCCCACCGTAGATATGACGGTTGGTAGTTTCGAGGCGATTGATGATGGTCATAGCATTGTGTTTTGGTGCGCCTGATAACGTTCCAGCAGGGAAAGTATCTGCAACCAATTGCAATGGGTTTGTGCCAGCTGTCATGTGACCTGTAACCTTCGATACCAAGTGGATTACATGTGAGAAAAATTGAACTTCCTTGAAAGTTTCAACTTTGACAATATCCGAGCTACGCGACAAGTCGTTGCGAGCTAAGTCAACTAGCATAACGTGTTCGGCTGATTCTTTAGGGTCAGCGTGGAGTTGGCGAGCCAATTCAGCATCTTTTTCGTCGTCACCTGTACGGCGGAATGTACCTGCAATTGGGTGAATTTCAGCGAGTCCGTTTTTGATTTGAATTTGTTTTTCAGGCGATGCCCCAAAAATACGATAGTTTTCATAATCAAAATAAAACATATATGGCGATGGGTTAATCGAACGCAACGCACGATATACTTGGAAATCGTCACCTTCAAAAGTACGGCTAAAACGGCGTGAAGGTACAATTTGGAATACATCCCCACGCAAGCAATGTTGAATACAAATTTTGATTACCTCACGCATTTCATCATCGGTAACGTTCGTGATTTCATCGCCCGTTACGGTAAATGACTTGGTCGCGTAGTGAGGCAAATCAAGTAGCATTTCTAGTGATTCCAATGATGGTTCTGTAGCTCCATTGTATTCGTGGGCATACAACGAAAGCTCATCTTTGAAGTGATTAATCGCAATTACATAGCGATATACATAATAGATAATCTGCGGAATTTCGGTATTCTCGTTCTTTTCTTGAATCTCAATATCCTCAAAATACTCTACAGCATCATAAGAAATATGTCCAAACATCCCGTTGGCCATTGGCGCATAATCAGGTTGGCGAGTCCATTCAAATCTTTCAGCAAAATTCAACAAAGCTTGTACAGCATCTTTGCGACGAGCCAAGGTAAATGTTTCGACGGTACCATCGGGGAAAGTTTGAGTTACAACATCGTTGTCGATGATAAAACTTGCCACTGGATCACACGCAATATGGCTGTAGCCATGCTCTTTGCCATGATAATCAGCACTTTCTAGAATTACGGTATTCTTAAACTTGTTTCTTAGTTTAAGAAATACCCCCACTGGAGTAATCGTGTCGGCTAACTTCTTTTTCTGAACTGTCTGAACGGTAAATTTCATGATGTTAGGGTGTGGTAGGTTTGCTACCTGTTAAAATCAATGGTTAACTTTTGGCAAAATCTATTGGACACAAAAAAAAGACCTACTGGTTGAACAGTAGGTCTTTTCGAATGATATGTTTTTTCCGAAAATACAATAAGGTACTGCTCAACCGAGTTTCGTCAGTTGCCACCACCATGCTGTATTTTTGAAATTTGTTGTCATTTTTTAGAAAATCTGCTTTTGTATTTTTTGCAAACTTAATTCGAAAATTTGTTTTTCAAAAAAAGTTTTTCAAAAAAATACAAAAATGATAGAATAAAGGCATTAATCTTACTTTTGAGCACTTTAGAAAAACAGCTTTTGTTGCTGAAAACTTATTGCCAATAGCTGAAGACCAATATCTTACTCCAAGATTCCAAGGTAATTAAACGGAGAAATACGTTTTAATTCATATTTCACTTTATCGCTAATCTCAAGAGAATCGATAAAGTTTGCAATTGTTTTTGACGTGATTTTTTCGTTTTTACGAGTCAATGCTTTCAATGCCTCATAAGGTTGTGGATAACCTTCACGACGCAAAATCGTTTGAATCGCTTCGGCTACAACTGCCCAGTTATCTTCAAGGTCGGTATTGATGGCATCTTGGTTCAATTCCAATTTGTTCAAACCTCTCAATAATGCTGTTAATGCAATAATCTGATGTGCTACTGGAACGCCCAAATTACGCAATACCGTAGAGTCAGTAAGGTCACGCTGTAAACGAGAAACTGGCAGTTTTGCTGCCAAAAATTCATACAAAGCATTGGCAATACCTACGTTACCTTCTGAGTTTTCAAAATCAATTGGGTTTACTTTGTGTGGCATTGCCGACGAACCAACTTCACCTGCCTTGATTTTTTGCTTGAAATAGCCCATTGATACGTATGTCCAAACATCACGGTCAAGGTCTAATACGATATTGTTGAGGCGTTTTAAATTATCCATCAAAGCCGCCAAGTTATCGTAATGCTCGATTTGTGTAGTGTATTTGCTACGAGACAAACCCAAAGAACCTACGAAGTTGTTACCGAAGTCAATCCAGCTAGTTTCAGGATATGCTACATTATGAGCATTGAAATTACCTGTTGCTCCGCCAAATTTGGCAGAGTAAGGAATCGTTTTTAGCAAGTCCATTTGGCGCTCAAGACGTTCGGCAAATACCCAAAACTCTTTGCCTAAGCGAGTAGGAGAGGCTGGCTGTCCGTGAGTGTGTGCCAACAAAGCTACATCTTTCCACTCTTCACCCAAGGCTTTGATTTTTTCAATAACCTCTTGAAGTTTTGGTAAAACAACTGTATCCATTGCATCTTTCAACGAAAGTGGGATAGCCGTGTTGTTGACATCTTGCGAAGTCAAACCAAAGTGGATAAACTCAAGGTATTGTTCAATACCAAAGTTGCTTAGTTTATGTTTGATAAAGTACTCAACCGCCTTTACGTCGTGGTTGGTTACTTTTTCAGTTTCTTTAATCCAAAGGGCATCTTCTTCAGTGAAATTACGATAAATATCACGCAAGGCACCAAAAAGGTCTTTGCTGACACCTTCGAGTTGTGGCAATGGAATTTCGCAGAGCGCAATAAAATACTCAATTTCGATAAGGACACGGTACTTGATTAGTCCGAATTCTGAGAAATAAGGAGCAAGACTTTCTACTTGCTTGCGGTAGCGTCCATCGACTGGAGAAATGGCAGATAATTGATTCAGTTCCATAATTATGCTTTCAAAGTGCAAAGGTACAAAGTTTTTGCTTGCATATCCTGAGATTTAACACAACAAACACCAAGAGTTTCAAAAAAAAGCCCAAACTTTGATGAATTATTTCTTAAAGTTGAAGTTATGTTATTAAATCCCAAGTTGTTGGCCACACTACTTTCGATAGTAATTGCCATTTTTACGACTTCTTTTCTCTCTTTTTTGCCCGAGGCCAACGCCAACATTCTCTTTATCTGTTTTATCGCTTCATTTATTATTGCAGGATTGCTCATCTATTTCACGCTTGATTATCTGGTATTTCAAGAAATCAACAAGATGTATGATACCATCAATCGTTTGAAGATGAAGGATTTTGGAGTTTCTCGCAAAAAACTCTACAAAAATGCCAATCCACTCAAAAAATTAAATGACGAATTGTTTGTCTATGTTTCCAAAAAGGAACAAGAAGTTAATGAGTTAAAACGACTTGAAAAATACCGTCGTGAGTTTTTGGCCAACGTTTCGCACGAACTCAAAACACCCATTTTTGCGGCGCAAGGGTTTGTACATACCTTGTTAGATGGCGCTATGGACGACGAGCGTGTACGAGTAAAGTTCTTGACGAAAGCAGCCAAAAGTTTGGATGGGCTCGATATTTTGGTGAAAGATTTATTGACACTCTCTCAAATGGAAACAGGCGATATTCGCATGAATAGAGAGCGAATAGATATCAAACAAATTACGAAAGAGGTTTTTGAGCAATTAGAAAGCAAAGCCGAAACCAAAAATGTAAGTCTGCAAATAAAATCGCCAGAAACTCAAGTTTGGGTAAAAGCCGACGCACAACGAATAGGACAAGTGATTACCAATTTGGTTGAAAACGCAATTAAATACGGTAATGAAGATGGAAGAGTATTAGTTGTTTTTGAAGATGAAAAGAAAGACTGGCGTATTTCAGTAAAAGATAATGGACCTGGGATCGCTCCAGAACATTTGAGCCGAATTTTCGAACGTTTTTACCGTGTCGATAAAGCCCGTAGCCGTTCGGATGGTTCATCTGGACTTGGTTTGGCTATTGTAAAGCATATTTTGAATGCCCATAAAACCAAAATCACCGTAGCATCCAAACCCGATAAAGGCACAACTTTTTCATTTAAGTTATCGAAAGAATAGAGAGTTTTAAGTGATGAGTTGTCCTTGCCTTAAATACAAGTTATTAAATATTGTCTTATATTCCTTTTAGAGCGCCGTAGGTGCGAAAGACTTCACGATAGTTGGTGTTCTTTCGCACCTACGGTGTTTTTTATTCGAGTTTATCAAAAAAATTAAGTAAAAATGTTGAATTATTTCTCCATTTTTTTAATTTCGTAAATAGTTACGTAAGTGATTACTTATTTTGAAGTGCTAAGTAAAATTGTATTACTATGCTGTATGTATTATGCTCTATAAAAGGTTTAATATCTTTTCTTTTCTAGGAAACCAAAGAAACATTTTACGAGTGCCCATAGCTGATAACCGAAAGCTAAATGATTCAATCTTATTTTGTACTCACAATTCGTAACTCATCATTCAGCATTTATACTTATCCCGATGATTCAAATTAGAACTTTTCAATCGCAAGACACAGAGCAAATTGTAAATTTGATTCTGACTATTCAACAGGTGGAGTTTCAGGTGCCAATCACTATCCAAGACCAACCCGATTTATTAGAAATTCCCAATTTTTATCAACAAGGCAATGGCAACTTTTGGGTGGCTGTTCAAGGTGATGAGGTAGTAGGTACCATTGCCCTCATCGACTGTGGTGGGCCTATTGGTGCTATCCGTAAAATGTTTGTGAAAAAGGAATTTAGAGGAAAAGAATTAGGGATTGCCCAAAAACTGCTTGATACGCTCACAACAAAAGCGCAAGAAGCACAAATGCAACATCTCTATCTCGGCACTATAGAGCGCTTACAAGCCGCTATTCGTTTTTATGAAAGAAATGGCTTTACCTATCTTCCCAAACAAGATTTACCAGAAAGCTTCCCAATCATGGCTGTAGATACACATTTTTATGTGAAGAAAATATAAAAAAAAGGCATTAGGGAACAGGCAAAGAGGCAAAGAGAGAAATACATGAAAACGTGTTCGTATTTGTTCTATCACTGATGCCTAGTGCCTGTTCCCTCACAACTCCCCTAAACTTGTGACCTAGGTCACAGGTTAGAATGCCTGCTTTGTATGAACTTTGTAACATCAATCAAAACAAGATGAGTTATGTTATTTAAGTCATATTCGTTAGGAAATATTTCGCTTAAGAATCGTATTGTCATGCCACCTATGACACGTTCGAGAGCAGCAAAGGGTGAAGTTACAACCGACCTTATGGCCGAATATTATAGCCAAAGAGCTTCAGCAGGCCTAATTATTTCGGAAGGAACACAAATATCTAAGCAAGGTCAAGGCTACGCTTGGACGCCTGGGATTTATACGCCAGAGCAAGTAGCAGGCTGGCAAAAAGTCACCAATGCTGTTCATCAAGAGGGTGGGGTAATGTTTGCTCAACTATGGCATGTTGGGCGTGTATCGCATACTTCTTTACAACCCGATGGTCAAGCGCCAGTATCTTCATCACCTTTAGTAGCGGAGGGAGTAAAAGTATTTATTGACCCAGAAAATAAAGGTCCAGAAGCTGGAGTTGGAGGTATGATTCAACACTCAGCACCACGTCCGTTGACTATTCCTGAAATCAAGGAAATTGTCCAAGATTTTGCAAAAGCTGCCCAAAATGCCCTAGAGGCAGGTTTTGATGGGGTAGAGCTTCATGCTGCTAATGGGTATCTCATCAATCAATTTATCGACAGTCAAGCCAATACTCGTACCGACGAATACGGAGGAAGCTTGGAAAACCGACTTCGCTTTTTGAAAGAAGTGGTGGAAACTCTGTGCCAAATAGTAGGCAAAGAGCGCGTAGGAGTGAGGTTAGCACCTTTGACTACCCTTCAAGGCTGTGTCGATGACAACCCTGAAGAAACGTATTTGGCGGCGGCAACCTTGCTACAAGATTTGGGTGTAGCATACATCCATATTGCCGAAGCAGATTGGGATAATGCGCCAGATATGCCTATTGCTTTCAAAAACGCACTTCGTCAAGCGTTTAAAGGCACGATGATTTATGCAGGAAAGTATAGTAAGGAGCGTGCAGAAAAAGCCTTGGCAGAAGGATGGGCTGATATGATTGCCTTTGGTCGTCCATTTATTGCCAATCCAGACCTACCTGCTCGACTGCAAAATAACTGGCCTCTCAACGAAGGCGACCGCACCAAATACTTTGGAGGTGGAGCCGCTGGATACACCGACTATGGTGTATTTGGTGAATGAGCTAGGCTTTAAAAATTTCGGATTAAGCAGGAAATACTTTTATTTTTTACAAAACATAACTTAAAAAGTAGATTACTCTTCCGCAATCCAACATCCGAAATCCACAATCAAATTTTTAATAATTATTTTATGAAAAACATCGTATTGACAATCGCTCTGAGCGTGTTGTCCTTCTGGGGTATTGCCCAGACAAAATCAAAAGGAAAAATCTTATTTGTGCTTTCAAGTCATGCCGAATTGGGTAATACTGGTAAACAAACAGGATATTATTTGAGTGAAGTAAGTCACCCTTGGGAGGTGTTTACCAAAGCAGGTTATGAAGTTGACTTTGTAAGTCCACAAGGCGGGCAGCCTCCTGTTGATGGATTTGATTTGACAGATAAAGTAAACAAAGAGTTTTGGGAAAACGCTGTTTACAAAAACAAATTAGACCATACACTTACGCCCAAACAAGTAAAAGCCTCGAACTACGTAGCTATTCATTATGCAGGAGGACATGGCACTATGTGGGATTTTCCTAATAATGAGGAATTAGCCAAAATAGCGAGTAAAATTTACGAAAAAGGCGGAGTGGTTAGTGCTGTTTGTCACGGTCCTTCTGGCTTATTGAATATTCGTTTGGGAGATAATCGCTATTTGTTGGAAGGAAAAAACGTAGCAGGTTTTTCAAATGTGGAAGAAATTGCGGTGAAACTAGAGAAAGTGGTACCATTTTCATTAGAAGACGAACTCAAAAAGCGTGGTGTTCATTATTCATCAGCACCAGCATGGTCTGAATATGTGGTGGTAGATGGCAAATTAGTAACAGGTCAAAACCCTCAATCTGCAAAGAAAATGGCAGAGGAAGTGGTTCTTGTCTTGGGAAAGAAATAAGTTTTTCACTCAAAACAGGGGATAGGCAAAGAGGTATTAGGCATCAGTTTTATGGTAAATACTTAAAAAACTAACTACTGGTGCCTAGTGACTCACCCCTCTTACAAAAATGAACCCAACAATCAATCTATTCGAACCAACTACGGTTGGAACATTGGCATTGAAAAATAGAATTGTGATGGCACCCATGACACGTGCTCGCAATTTCGATGGCATTCCTAACGATAATAATGCACTGTATTATCAGCAACGTTCAGGCGCTGGACTTATCATTACCGAAGGAACAGCTATTTCGAATACTGCTATGGGAGTGTTACATATTCCTGGGCTTTATACTGCCGAACAAGTTGAAGGCTGGAAAAAAGTAACTTCAGCCGTACATCAAAAAGATACTAAAATCTTTACGCAGTTGTGGCATGTTGGACGTGTGTCGCACGTATCCAATCAGCCCAATGGTCAGGCGCCAGTAGGAGCGTCGGATATTCAAGCCGAAAACTCTTTTGCTTGGGGATATGATGAAAATGGCAAAGAAACTTTTGTGAAGTGCTCAAAACCTCGTGCTTTGACGACTGAAGAGGTAAATGAGGTAGTAAAGGATTTTGCCAATGCAGCCAAAAATGCCATCGAGGCAGGTTTTGATGGGGTAGAGCTTCACGGAGCAAATGGTTATTTGATTGAGCAATTTTTAAATCCAATGATTAACAATCGTACCGATGAATATGGTGGTACGATTCAAAATCGCTCAAGATTTTTGCTTGAAGCCATAGATGCTTGTATTGCCGAAATTGGTGCTTCAAAAGTGGCGATTCGTTTGACCCCTTATGGTGGTTTGCATGAATTGCCGCATTATGATGAAATCGAGACGACCTATCAATACCTCGCTGAAGAGCTGGCAAAACGTGGTATTGCATTTATCCACATCATGGACCAACAATCGAGAGGTAGCTATGCTTTACCTGAAGGATTCTTGGCGCGTTTTCGTACTTGGTACAATGGCGTAGTGATTTTGGCAGGAGGAATGAATCGTCAAAAATCAGAAGAACTTGTTGAGAGTAATTTGATTGATTTGGCTGGTTTTGGGGAGGACTTTATCGCTAATCCCGACTTGGTGGAACGCCTCAAAAACAATTGGGCAATGACCCCACCCAACCGAGCACTACATTATGGCTTGACCTTGGAAGGCTATATAGACTGGAAGACTTATGAGGAAGGACAGTTGGTGAATGGGTAAAAGTATGACTCATGTTGAATAACATGTAGGCATTAGGCAAAATTCAGAAATATTTTAAATTTTTAGCCTAATGCCTATCGTAACTAAAAATATTTAGGGGTCATTCTTGTACTTTTCGACTGTACATAAACCAATAAATCAGCGGAATAAATGACATTGAAATAAATAAACCTAAGCACATGCCTCCAATCACCGAAAGTGCTAAGGGTTTTTGAAGCTCTGCACCAAGTCCTGATGAAAACAATACTGGCAATAACCCTAAAATAGTGGTCAGGAAGGTCATTAATTGAGATTTTAGCCTACGTTTACCAGATAGTTTTATAGCTTCAATTAGAGACATTGTATCTTTTGATCGATTCATCGTATCAATTTTTAGGATGGAATCATTATCTAAAATTCCAATCAAAACAATCATACCAATTGCAGACATAATATTGATACTATTTCCAACAAAAAACAATAAAAGCATTGCTCCCGTCAGTCCAAAAGCAATGGTTAGCATGACGATTAAGGGTTGGACTAAAGACTCAAATTGAGCTGTGAGAATAAAGTAAAGTAATGCGATTGCTACCAAGATGATAATGCCCAATTCCTTCACAAAATCTAAATTACGAAAGTACCCTCCTGTAAAACTTACGCTCAAATTAGTATCTTTCAAGATGACTTTTTGAATTGCCTCTTTAGCTTCGGGTATTTCTTGATTAGTCAAATTAAAATCAAACGGTATAAATTCTCCATTTTTTCCTGAAAAGAAAGATTTGTAATCTTTCTGATTTGAAATACTAATCAGTTCCTTGATGGGTAAAATTTGCCCTTTATTGCTAAGCACAGTGGCGTTTTGTATCAAGGCATCAATTGGTTGAGATTGACTACCCAATAAAATAGGAATATATCTTTGTTCAGCTTTTAAGCTACCCAGATTATTCTCGTTAAAAATGGTTTTCAAAACTTCCACAACCCGTTCATAACTAACATCATAGTATAATATTTTTTCGGTTAAAACCTGAATGTAAACCCTACTTTGTAGAGAAGGTTGTGAGGTTACAAAACCCTTTTGCTTTAACTGATGCCATACTTGCGATATGGTTTGATTATCAGGGACTTCCGCTTTGTTGTTGCTTACAACACGAGCTTGTAGAGGAAATTCTGATGTATTGAATAAGGCTTCAAATACGTTTTTAGACGCTCCAAAAGAAGCAATAGCATTAGGATATTTTGCCTTGATAAAACGTTCAATTTCTTCTTTTGTCTTCTCAAATTCTTCGTTAGATTTTGCCTTAATATTTAGTAATGATTCATTGAAATTTTGTTGCAATTCTCGATTTAGCAGAAATTGTTGCTGCCCAACAAAGGCGCTAACTATGAGACTTTTGTTGGTATTTGGAATAATATGACTAATCACTTGATTAATCCTACGATTATTTTCTTCTATGGTAATAGCTTCGTTCCAATCAATTTTAGCTTCTAATTCCGTTCTACTGATAATGGGCATTCCTCGTTTTTCTAGATTGATAAAAATAGGAATAGCAACCACAATTAGGAAAATAAAAAAAGCGAACATCAATACTTTTTGCCTAAAGACTAAATCAAGAAGGTTGTCATATAGCCTTTCGGATTGGCGCATAAGCCATGTGATTTTCTTTGGGACAAACCCCTTCAAACGCTCTTCTTTTAGGTAGAATAATCGATACAAAACAGGTATCAGTGTATAAGAGCATAACAAGGAGATTCCCAGCGATAGAGACACAGCAATGGCTTGGTCAAAGAATAATGCCCCTGCAATACCACTAATAAAAATGAGAGGTAAAAATACGGCTGAATTTGTTAGAATAGAGGTAAACAAAGGCATAATAACCTCCTGTGTGCCGTCGATACAGGCTTCGTCAAGAGGGTGACCTTCTTCTCGGTATTGCTCAATATTTTCAATAACAATGATGGCAGAATCTATGATTTCTCCAATGCCCAATACCAAACCCGCTAATGAAACAATATTAATAGAAATATGAAAAAGATAGAAGCAAAGAAAAGTAACAACCAATGAAACAGGAATGACAATACCAATGAGGATAGGCGTTTTTAGGTCATTCATAAAGAAAAATATCATTACGAATGTACACAAACCTCCAAACAAAATATTACCAATGAGATTGTTGATAGACAGATCCAATAACTCTGTTTGGTCTTGGCTAATACTAAATTCTAGTTGTGGATAATCTTCTTTAAAATGTTCTATTTGGGTATTTAACTCTTTTCTGAGCTTGAGTAACTGTGTATCTGATTGTTTGATGATTGATAGACATACTGCACGTTTTCCATTGAAAGTATAAAGCCCCCTTAGTTTTTGTTCTTGAATACTAACTTTTGCAAGGTCTTTTAGCTGTAAAACTCTTTCACTACCATTCTGAATATCGCCAATTTTTAGGTAAATATTTTCAATATCTGCCTGTGTTTTTAGGGTAGAAGCAAAGCGGATATTGTATTGATATTGCCCATCCTTTACTAATAAATTTCCTAATTCAATGTTGTTTTTTTGTAACGTCTGTGCTAGAATTTGCTCTGTAATACCAAGGCTTTGGAGTTTTGAACGGTCTGGAATAATGATTACTTCAGGTTTTGAAAGTCCCGTCATATCCACCAAAGCCACTTCTTTCATTTGTTCAATTCTTCTACGAAGCACATTCTCACAAAATTCAGAAAGTTGTAAATCAAAACCCCCATTTTGCCCTTTTTGTGTAACGTTCAAATTAAAAACTGGGATATCTCCTGCACCCGCTTTGATTACCTTTGGGCGTTCTATTTCACGGGGTAATTGACCCATGATTCCATCAATTTTTTCATTGGTTTCGATATAGGCAAGATTGATATTGGTTCCAAAGTCAAAACGAAGTTTGATGATTGCCAAACCATCTTGAGTTTCAGCTTCGAGGTCTGATAGGTGATTTACTTGTTGTAATTGATTTCTGAGGGGTTTTACAATCGTTTTTTGCAGTTCACGAGCAGAGGCATTGGGATAGCTTACCTGTACCGTAATTTCAGGAATAGCAATATCAGGAAGCAACGAAACTGGAATTTGATTAAATGTTACCAAGCCCAAAACCATCATTGCAAAGGTAGTAATCAGTACGGCTATGGGGCGATGTAGTAAAAAATGTACCATTTTTTAAATGAAGGAAATGAATAGTGAAAAGAATGAAGGAAATGAATAGTGAAAAGAATGAATAAATGAATAATGAAAAGAATGAAGGAAATGAATAATTAAGAAATGAAAGGAATTAAGTAGACGAAACAATTATTTTCTATTCTAGAGATTTTTCATTTCTTCATTCTTTCCATTCCTTCATTTTCTTCATTCCTTCATTTTCTTCATTCTCTTCATTTCTTTTTATTTTCTTCATTTATTTCTATTAACGTTTTCCTTTGCTGTTTTTAAAATAGATTGAATAATTCTGATAATTTCTTGAGCGTCGTTCAATAGAGAATTGGCTAAATTGGTTTCAATGTAACCTGTAGCTTCCAAAAGGCGAAGCCAGTATTTGGTTTCTTTTGCTTCTTTATAACTTATTTGACATTTGGCAATAAAGTCAGCTTTTGACTGTCCGCCGTCCGCTTCTTCGATATTTGCTCCTATACTGGTGCCACTTCGTATGATTTGTTTAGAGAGAATAAACTCCTTTTTTTCATTCATCAAATACTGCCCCAATTTTACAATCCTCACAGCAAACCTGAAGGTCTTTTCAGCAATTATATTCTCCTTCATAGAACTATTTTGTTTTAATTTCTAACCCCCAAATTTCCTTCATCCCCTTCATTCCTTCCTTCTTTTCATTTCTTCCTTCATCCCCTTCATTCCTTCCTTCTTTTCATTCCTTCATTCTCTTCATTCTCTTCATTTCTTCATTCCTTCCATCCCCTTCATTAATCAAAACCTTAGCATCATGCCCTAGGTTGAGATTTCCTTCTATTATTACTTTTTGCCCTGTTCTCAAACCCTCCGAGATAGCTACTTCTTGGCTGTTTTCGTGGGCAACCGTAACATAATTCCATTTGGCAAGACCACTTTCATAGACAAAAACCACTTTTTTGCCTGACCTTTCTACTATAGCTTCTTTGGGAATCACAATTTGATTTTGGAGATTTTTCTCAATGATTACTTGGGCGTTCATACCTTCCAAGAGATATTGGTCTGGGTTTTGGACGCGAACTTTTATCAATACCAATCCTTGTGCATTGACTACAGGATTTATTTCGGAGACTTTGCCTACATAATTTCTCTCTGAATATGCCAATGATTTTATCTTGGCTATTTGTCCTAAGGTAATGACACCTAGCTCTGACTCTAAAATGGCAACTTCTACCACCAAACTTTCACGGTTCAATATGGTACAAAAAGGCTCGGTAGCAGAGGAGGGGTTATAGGCTTTGGTTTTCAGATTGGCAACAATCCCTGCGAAGGGAGCTTTGAGATAGGTGTTTTCTAGTTTTAGACGGGCATCATAGACGTTAGTGAGGGCTTTGGTGATACCACTTTTAGCTTTGATATTTTCCAAGATGCGATGGGATACCGAAGTTGTGTCGCGGTCTTTACCACCAAATTCCAACAATAATTTATTTAGTTCTACTCTAGTATCCTGCAAATTGTCCTGAGCTTGTTGCAACGCTATTCGCTGTTGGGCATTATCCAACACTGCCAATACTTGCCCAGCCTTTACGGTTGAGCTATTTTGTACCAGTATTTTTTCAATAACCCCTGTAGTTTTAAAATTAATGTTGGCTTGAGTAAGGGTTGTCACCTTACCTGTAGCCATCACTTGTAGAGGAAAAGATTTGATTTTACTTTCTGCCAACTTAACCGTAACGACGGTTTCGGAAGTTTGAAGAGCTTTTGATTTCCCTTCTTCTTCTTTTGTTTTTTCGCTGTCGCTAGGTTGGCAGGCGGTTAGTATGAGTAGTAGAAATGCTGTTAAAATTGATTTTTGCATTAAGTTTTTTCAGAAAGATTATGATAGTTTCAGCCACACAAGATAGGTGAGAATAACCACATCATCTATATTTTATTTTTAATACTCTGTAAGCTAGCTCTAATATTCTCTATCATCTGAGCATTCAGCCCATCTACAAGTATTGATAATTCTTTTAGTGTCGTAAAAAGCCAAATATAAAATGCTTCAACATAGAAGGATAGGATCTTTTATAATTGCTTTACGCTCATAATGTTCCCCATCTAACAATTTTTTTATTTCTAAATTCAAAAAAACTTGGTTTGGGATTGTTTGCCAATAAAATTGTTAATGAATTAGCTAAAGGAATATCCGAAGACGTTTGCCATTTTACTTTGTTTCTTGTTTCATTAATCCAGTCGCTATAATTTTTATTCGACTTTTTTTGACTTGCCAGAAATATTCCTAAAAGAGGTTTAGAAAGTGTATCTAATTTAGGCGTAATATATTCTAGACAGGTAACGCAATCTATATCACTGATGATAATGACCGTTTTTGATGAATCTTCATCAATCAGATTATTTAGGTGCTTTTCTACATCTTGGAGAGGCGTTCTTTTATTTCCACAAGAACTTAAAATGAGGAGAATAAATGAGATACAAGTAAAAAATCTAAGCATTATTTTCGGGTTATATCGTATATTAAAATAGTAGTTCGATTAGGTTTTTCTTCAGACTCCAAATTAAAATGCTGGGCTAAAACCTTTTTTGTGTCATGAATATATTGAATATAACCCACGTTCGAAGGAAATATGGAATCATATTCTTTTTCAGACCCATCCTTAGAAATAACGTGCAAGCTCAATTGAAAACTAGGGTGACTGCCAATAAATGCGTTTATTTCTATAAGGGATTTCATCTCGTTGATTTTATCTACTTCTAAATTCTTTGTAGATTCTACGAACAGATTATGATTGGTGCAAAATACGTCTTGAATCTGTGTATTAGTAATTTGATTTTTAATATTATCGAGACTATTTATTCTTTTCTCATAAGGAACCCCCTTGGGTTGCGAATACCCTATTGGCTGAAAAGCTATTTTATTCAAAAATTTTAAAGTATCTAATTCCCATTTATAGTGATATATATTTGGATCAAATAAATAGATAACATAAACCTCTTTTTTAGCTGGATCTACACAATAGGAAGATAAACCACTTGGGAAATATACTTCCTTATTCAAGTAGATACTGCCTCTTTCAAAAGGAGCAGTGCGGATAAATTTCTTATCTTGAGGGTTAATCAATAGCAGGTTTTTAGCCGTTGTGTAAGTGGATTGCTTTTCTACTTCTCCTCCATTCATTGTCATCAAATCTATCGTATTTGATAGAAAATTTCTCTTACCATATTCACCCATCACCGAGAGTTTATAGGATAATCCATTGGGATACAAACCTGGGCGCCCCACTTTGAATAGTTGTTTGCCAGCAAGGTTGTATATGAACAAGCCTTTTGTTCCTATAACAGCCAAACTATCTTTCTTTAAGTAACAAATTGCGGCAATATCCAAACCACAATCATTGGGTCCCTCACCTGTGATTGAGAAATTATGAATTACTTTGCCTTTTTCCGAAAACTCAAGAATTTCTTTTTTGCGCCAGTCATACGCCAAATAGGTATGTTTGGTAGAATCATAATCAGTAATCGCAAGTTCTCCGATAGAACCAGAATCTTTACTGACAATAATAGAATCCACTAATGTAGATTTATAACTCCCCTCACTATTTGATGTATTAGCGTTTTCAGAATGACAACTTACCAATGTAACTAATAACAAGAAGGCTTGAGCCATTACAATACCACGAGCACGAGAATGCCAATTTTTTAGTCGCATTTTGTTTTAAATTTGTTTACGGGCAAAACTATTTTAGTTGATAAACAAAGTAAGTTGCTTTTGAAACAACCTACTTTGTTTATTAAATAAAACTAAACCTTTGAGTAATATTTGTTTATGACCAGTACTTTATTTCTGAGGTTTTCTAGTTAACATGTGTCGATTAAATACAGAACACTAAAACTTCATTAACATTGAGCCTCTGCAACACAACAATAATCATTTCCACTTTCAAGTGGACATTGAGAAATAGTATAGAAAGATTGGGAAATCACTCCTTTTCGTTTCATTGTTTTATTCGCTGGGCAACTAGCATCTACAATACTTAGACTCCCCATACTAAAAATTGAAAGTAATACTGAAACTCTGATGATTTTTTTCATTATCGTTAAATTTAAAAAATAGAACCATTTCGCTACCCTCCAATATCATCTGCGTCCAGCGTATTAGATTAGGCATTTTTGAAAGACGTTTTTCATATCTCAAATTTTTATCATAAAACTCAAAAAAACAAGTTTGTGGATTAGACTTTATTAGACTTTATTGGACTTTATTGAACAAGTCTTCTTCATCAAGATATTTCTTGATGATTAATTCTACTAATTTTGGTTTTAGCAATGTTCGGGGCTCAACTTTAATTCCTTCTTTTTTGATATATCGTGAAAGTGTTTTGGAGCAGATGCCAAGCTTTTCAGCTAGTTGCTGACGAGTCATTGGTTTGGATAGATGTGGAAGATTTGACATAATAATATGTTAAGGTTATAGTATATTGCAAATTAAGAAAATTATATTCAAAATATAAATAACAGCTCTCAGACCTACATCTATAAAATGCTATATCATTGGTTCGGATTTGTCTTGAGAAATATGGGTAGGGCAAGGGAAAGTGAATTTAAAATACATATATGTATCAGGAATGGATTAATATTATAAATATGGTACACATTGATTATCTCCTTCTGATTATGCGTCTATTCCAATAACTGATATACTGTTAACTAATAACTTCCTTTTACTTATGCCTGTTAAAATATATTGCTAAACCATGAAAAAATCTTCTTACAGCCTCTTAGTTACATTTATTATTCTCAGTATTATAGGTATTGCGTTTATTCCAAAGCTCTCTATTCAACTCAATCCCTCCAGCAATTCGGGTAGTCTTACCATATCGTATTATTGGGGCAATGTTTCGCCAGAAGTGCTTGAAAGTCAGGTTTCTGCTAAGTTGGAAGGCGCATTTAGTACCCTGCAAGGGATTTCAAAATTGAGTTCAGTATCGGGTTATGGTAAAGGTAATATAACGATAGAGGTTGATAAATCTGCGAATATAGACCAATTGCGTTTTGAGGTGGCAACGCTCGTAAGACAATTATTCCCACAACTACCCAAGGAGGTAAGTTATCCAATTATTAGCCTCAACTCTCCTGATCAGGAAATACAACAGAAACCGCTCATGTCTTTACAGTTGAATGGTCAGGCAAGTTTGAGCGAACTAAAAGTTTATGCTGAAGAACAATTAAAGCCTAAACTAGCTCAAATTGAAGGAGTTAATGCCGTAAATATCTATGGAGGCAATCGTCAAGAGTGGATTTTGACGTACAATAAAAGTCAATCAGAAAATCTACACATCTCTGAAAATGAAATCATTAAAGCCATTAAAAATCAATATCAGCAAAGTAGTTTGGGCTTAGTCCGTAATGAACAAGGGCAACAAATGAATGTGATATTGAGTCCCCAGTCACAGGATATCCTAAGTCAAAAATCTGTCGAAGAAATCGGAAAAGATTTAGAGAAAATAGCTTTACCGCTAAGGGATAGAGATACGAAAAGTTTGGGGAGAATCATCCATCTTTCAGATATTTTGAAGGTCAGTCGCAACGAACAACCCATTGAAGAATTTTATCGGATTAATGGTAAAAATGCCATTACCTTGGTCATACAGGCAGATATTGGAGCCAATCAGTTGAGCTTATCCAAAGCTATTCAACTCACATTAGCAGAAATTTCAAAAACTCTTCCGCCCACTTATCAGACTAATATTGAATATGATGCCACAGAATATATTCGTGAAAATCTGAATAAAATTTGGGTACAATCGGGTCTAGCAGTACTGATTTTACTGATTTTTGTGTGGCTCAGTACTCGTAGTTGGCGATACACTATGGTGATTTTGTTGAGCCTGATTGTCAATTTAGCGCTCTCTTTTATAGCATTCTATTTCCTCAAAATTGAGATTCATTTGTATTCATTGGCTGCCATTACAACATCCTTGGGTATTTTGATTGATAATACAATCGTGATGATTGACCACTATCGCAGATACAAAAATCTCAGTGTTTTTATGGCATTGCTGGGAGCTACCCTCACGACTATGGCAGGGCTAACGGTTATCTGGTTTTTACCAGAAGAGACAAAATTAGACTTGTTGGACTTTGCAATAGTGATGATAATTGTTTTGGGAATATCATTACTTGTGGCTTTATTTTTTGTACCTTCTTTAATCGAAAGGATAGGTATATTGCCTGAAAGTGAGGATGTTAAAAGTAAAGGTAAGATTAGGAGAACAGCTAAGCTGAGTAGGATTTACACCAAGGTAGTACTCTTCCATTTACGTTATCGAAAGACTTTTTTCGTTTTGTTATTGCTTGCTTTTGGTCTACCCATTTTTATGTTGCCTAATCGTTTGGAAGCAACAAATCCATTAGCAAAGTATTATAATTTAAGCATTGGAAATACCTATTATCAAGAGAACATCCAACCAGTTTTAGATAAACTATTGGGAGGGAGTTTGAGGTTGTTTGTCAACTATGTGTATGAAAAATCATACTATTCAAAAAATGAACGTACCTCTCTATATGTCAATGCAGGATTACCCAATCAGTCAACAATTGAACAAATGAATGAGCTGTATTTACGAGTGGAAAGTTATTTGAGCCAGTTCGAAGAAATTGATCGCTTTATTACTCGGATTTATAATGGGCAAAATGGAAGTATGACCATTTATTTTAAGCCTGAATATGAAAATGGTTCGTTTCCTTATATTCTGAAAAATCGAATGATTGCCCTTTCTACTGAAATGAGTGGTATTAATTGGGATATTTATGGAGTTGGGCAAGGGTTTAGTCAGAATTTAGATGCCAATAGCACTCCAACCTTTAATATACTGATGAAGGGCTACAACTATCATGAATTAGAAAGGCAATCCAATATCTTGAAAGAACGATTAGAAACCCACCCAAGAGTCCAAGAAGTAAACATTAATAAGAGTCTCAATTTTTGGAATGATAAAAGTCTATATGAATTTGTATTACAAACAGAACCGAAGCACTTAGCGCTTTATGGACGAACCAACAGTGAGGTGTATGAGTACTTGCAACGTCAAAATGTACGCTCACAACCAGATATTTACCAACTGATGAATGGTGAATATGAGCAAATTAAGGTTGTGCCAGATGACCATAAAAATTTTGATGTTTGGTCATTAATGCATCAGCCTGTGCGGGTAGATAATAACGTCATAAAACTTTCTGATTTTGCGAAGTCTGAAAAGCAGAAAATCAGTCCACAAATTCATAAAGAAAATCAGGAGTATCTCAGAATGGTAAGTTTTGAATATTTTGGGAGTCAAATTTTTGGGGAGAGATTTTTAGATAAAACCTTGGCAGAAATCAAGACAGAATTACCTCTGGGTTATACCGTTAAGAAAACAACTTATGATTGGTTCGGTAAAGAAGCCCAACAACAATATTGGCTAATTGGCTTGGTGATAGTGCTGATTTATATCATTTGTGCTATTATTTTTGAGTCGTTATGGCAACCCTTGGCTTTGATTATGCTCATACCAATCTCATTTATAGGGGTTTTTCTAACATTCTATTGGTTTGATTTTAATTTTGATCAAGGAGGATATGCTTCATTTGTATTATTGAGTGGCAATGTCGTTTGTGCTGCCATTTTCATTATTGCAGAATACAATAATTTACGAAAAAAATACCCCTCTACAAAACCTTTCAAGCTCTATATTAAAGCCTATAATCATAAAATTATTCCTATCACACTAACAGTATTTTCGACAGGGGCAGGATTAATTCCATTTTTGATTTATGGGCAGAATGAGGTATTTTGGTTTGCACTCGGAGCAGGAACAATAGGTGGTTTGATGTTATCGCTAATCGGGATTATTTTATACTTACCACTTTTTTTAAGATTAGACAAAATAGCGAAGTAAATATGAGGGCTGAATTCCCTCGCGCCATAACACATCTTTTGCATCCATAAAACAAAAATACATTGGTATTCGTCGATACCAATGTATTTTTGTTTTATGGATGCAAAGACTTTTTTACGAAACCATATTGCTGAAATTGTTGAGATTGACGAAGATACATTCGAGGAGGTTTTTACTTTCTTTCAACCCAAACAGGTAAAAAGAAAAGAACTGCTCATTCGTGGTGGTGAAGTCGTTTTACAAGAATATTTTGTGGTAAAAGGGTGTCTCAAAACCTTTTGTCACGACGAGCATGGGCGTGAGCATATCGTACAATTTGCCTTAGAAAGTTGGTGGGTTTCAGATTTCCCTGCACATGCTTCGCAGGCACGTGCCACCATGTGCGTAGAAGCCCTAGAGCCCTGTGAAGTCTTGGAACTTACCTACGAAGCACGTGAGGAAATTTGTCGCAAGTGGCATGCGATGGAGTATTTTTTTAGAAAAAAATCTAATGCTGGTTATGTAGCACTCCAAAAACGTATTTTGTCTTTATTGCAAAATTCCGCTCAAGAAAAGTACGATTTGCTTTTGACCCAATATCCACAACTCTTTCAAAGGGTTTCAAAAACCTTGATTGCTGCCTATCTGGGCGTTTCTCGCGAAACCTTGAGCCGTCTTGGCAAGCATGATAAGTAGGAATGATGAGTTGTGAGTGGTGAATTGTGAATGTATTTTTAGTTAATTACTAGTTCAAGACTTTGTCTTGGACTTATTTTTTGTACAGTTTACAAACTGCAACAAAAGCTAGTCCGAGACTAAGTCTCGAACTAGACAAGGACAACTCATCATTCCTATTCGTACCATTTGTCTGCTCTCAGCATTACGCCGTTGTAGCCAGCAAAAACGCCATATCCACCAGTCATGTTTGAATAGAGCTTCATGGGCTCACTACTAGGGAGGTCATTGATTTGTGAAAATTCTTTGTGGTAACGATAATAATGCTCGTCGGTCTGACAGATATAAAACATAAAATTTCCTATATGGCTTTTCTCCAATCTTTTGTAAGGATAGATACCACCTACAATCGGATATTCGATTATGCCATTTTGAATATTGTCGTCAGAAATAGTTTGTTGCCCTCCTACACCTGTGAGATAGGTTTTGTGCTCAAGTGTGTCGGTTTCATAGTTGAGTCCAAAAGCAGCATAGTAGTTTTTCTCGTTTCCAATATCTTTCCACCGTAAATAGTATGGCAAAGAAGCCATTGGATTTTCAGGATTAAAAGGAGCTCTGGTTACCGAAACTGTATTGGAGTCAATCGTGCTAGGAATAATACAACTGGCAGAAACACTATCTCCTTTGGGCGTAGTGACCAATAAGCGATATTGTTTTTGAGCTTCAATTTTGAAAAAGCTTTTTGACGAAAGATATTTTTTCAACTGTTCATTCCACTGAAGAATTACCTCTTGATTTTGTTCATTTCTTAAAACTACTCTAGCATTGCTAATGTATTGATTTAAAGTACCTGAACCCTCGCCGACAGTGGGTGTCGTCATTTTGACTGTCACTTGAATGACGGTATCTTGAGGCGATAAAAAGCATAATACATACGGCTGGGTGGTTGATTTTACGATAGAATCTTCCTCAAAAACACCAAAGTTTTCACAACTGCACATCGTGAGCAGTAGGATAAAAAGATAGATACACTTTTTCATAGGTCAGAATTTGATTTGATAACTAATAGATGGAATAATAGGGAATAAACCTTTGCGGTAAAGTTTACGCTGTGTTGAATTAGGAGCATCTTGACTTTCGTAGTAAAAAGGATTTACACGGTTGTAAGCATTGAATACGCCCAACTCCCAGACACGCAGAAACTTTTTCTTTTGTTTTGAAAATCGAACATTCACATCCAAACGATGATAGTCTGCCGCTTTGAAGTTTCCTCTTTCATCATAAACACGTGCCACCACGAGCGAACCATCTGAAGTTGGGTAGTCTGACTGGACAGGGAACTGATGAGTTTCGGGTATATATTGCCCAATAGGAACGGTCAACGCATTTCCCGTTGCATAAATCCAAGAACCAGACAAGGTAATATGAGGTTTGAGCTGATAAATACCAACCAATGATAAAGCATGGCGACGGTCGTAGCGAGGGAAAAACTCTTTCCCATTGTTCAAGTCTGCAAAACGATGTTTGACCTGCGACAAAGTATAACTCATCCATCCCGTTAGGCGACCCGTATTTTTGTTGAGCAAAACTTCCATTCCGTAGGCCTTTCCTGTGCCTATAGCAATATTGTCTTCCCAGTTAGAGCCTTCCAATCGTTTATTAGCTTTGATGTCTAGTAATAAAAAACTGGCTCCATCTTTGTATCCAATCACGTTTTCTAAAGATTTATGATAGGCTTCTATAGAAAGAGAAAAAGGAGAACTTTTGAAGTTTTTCGTAAAACCCAAAGTGACTTGGTCTGAGCGTTGCGGAGGAATTTTGGCACTTGACGAAACCCATAAATCTGTAGGCAAGTCTAACGAAGAATTGGATAATAAGTGCAAATACTGGTTCATTCTTGCATAAGAAGCCGTAATATTCAAACTCTCAGTAGCTTGAAAAGAAGCATTCAAGCGAGGTTCGAGATTGTGATAGGCTTTGTTATCCACAAAATAGTTAGACGCTCTCAAGCCAGCACGTACCTGCATTTTTTCTGAAATACGCCAAGTGTCTTCAAGATAAATAGCGCTTTCTATACCATTGGTTTGCCTAATTCTATCGGTGCTGATATTTTGTGAATATTGATTGTAAATATAAGCGCTTGGGGTAAATTGGTGATGCGTTGCCAATATCCCTGCTTTGAGTGTATGAGCAGGATTGAGATAAATGTCAAAATCAGATTTTAACCCAACATCTTGTATTTGAGAGTAATATTCTTCATAAAACCTTTGTCCAAAATCCTCTTCTTGAAAAATCTTAAATCGAAAGTGACTAAAAATTAGGGAAGTATTAGCAAAGACTTTATCCGAAAAAAGGTGATTCCATCGAAGTGTTGCGGTGGCATTGCCCCAGCCAAAACCAGAAGTGTAATACTTGGTAACATCTTTTGAGACATCTCTTCCAAAATAACCACTCAAATACAAGCGATTATGCGCATTGAATTCGGTATTAATCTTGGCGTTTAAATCATAAAAACTGGTATTTTTTATATCAAGGCTTCTGGGTAATATCAAATCGACATACGTTCTGCGTGCCGAAACGATATAGGAAGTAGGGTATTTGAATTTGATGGGTCCTTCCAAGGTAATTTTACTGCTGAGTAGCCCAATACTGCCTTCTCCATGGAATTTCTCGTGACTTCCTTCTTTCATTTGCATATCTAATACAGAGGAAGTGCGTCCGCCATATTTGGCAGAAAACCCTCCTTTGTAAAGGTCTGCTTGTTTGATAGCATCGTTGTTGAATACTGAAAAGAACCCAAATAAGTGATAAGCATTATATACAACGGCGTCGTCGAGTAGTAATAAATTTTGATCTGAGCCCCCACCTCGTACCGACAACCCTTGTGAGCCTTCATTGCCTTTTTGAACCCCAGGTAATAATTGAAAGGTTTTTAGGACGTCTTTTTCTCCCAAAAAAGAAGGTAACTGTT